>NZ_CP036528.1:1715138-1745044 GCF_004331915.1 Ureibacillus thermophilus | reverse complement strand
ATTTATTTGAACAGATTTTTTATCGTATTTTAAAAGAAGCGATGAATAAAGGATTAGTGGATGCATCTGTTGCCTTTATTGATTCAACACATGTCAAAGCGAGCGCCAATAAAAAGAAGTTCGATAAGAAAATTGTCCGGGCAGAAACAAAAAGCTATCAAGCGCAATTAGAGTTAGAGATTAACCAAGACCGTGAAAACCATGGAAAAAAGCCCTTTCCCCCGAAAGAGAATGAAGAAACCAAGGAAATAAAGGTCAGTACAACCGATCCTGATAGTGGCTATTACGTAAAAGATGAACGGGAAAAGATGTTTGCCTATTCTTTTCATACCGCCTGTGATGCAAAAGGCTTTGTCTTAGCTACCAAGGTAACGGGAGCGAATATTCATGATAGTCAGGTGTTTGGACAATTACTCGAACAAGTCATCGAAAAAGTAGGCAAACCAACTGCAGTAGCCGTAGATGCCGGATACAAAACCCCAGCGAATGCGAAAAGTCTATTGGATAAAGAGATTCGTCCAGTCATGCCATATACAAGGCCTAGAACAAAGGACGGTTTCTTTAAAAAGTATGAATATGTATACGATGAGCATTATGATTGTTACATCTGCCCAAACAACCAAACTCTTGAATACCGAACAACAACAAGAGAAGGATATCGACAGTACGCTTCGAAACCGGAAATATGTAAAACGTGCCCATTTTTAGAAAAGTGTACCCAAAGTAAAGATCACACTAAATTTATTCATCGCCACATTTGGGAGCACTATGTGGAAGAAGTCGACCACTTAAGACATACAGAAATCAATAGAAATATATATGATAAGCGCAAAGAAACGATTGAACGGGTCTTTGCCGATGGAAAAGAGAAGCATGGCATGCGATGGACAACTCTACGAGGACTGGAAAAATTGTCCATGCAGGCGATGCTTACTTTCGCTGCCATGAACTTAAAGAAAATGGCAAACTGGACATGGAAAAGACCATGTCCAGCCTAAATAAGAGAAGAATCTTAGAAATTGATGAGCAAAAAAAAGACAAACCCCAACTCAAATGAAGCATTTGAGTTGGGGTTTGTCGACAGTCTGAGAGCCATCTACTTATTAGAAGATGGCTCTTTCGTCCATTATTAATTGTTTTCTAAAGTAGAAGCAACTTCTGCAATCACAACAAGGTTTTCAATTGTAGGGCTTTCTCCATCGCCCCCAGCAGGACGCTTATGGGATTCTTTAAATGCATCACTTTCTCTCCAAGCTTGGAAATCTTCTAGTGTATCCCAATACATGACAACGCTCATTTCATCATAATCTTCAAATTGAGTGCTTACTAATACTTCTACTTTGCGGAAGCCTTTAAATGTTAATAATGGGCCTGGCTGTGTAAAACGCGGCGCCATTTTTTTAGCGAATCCTTTTTTCACTTTGATGCGATTTGTCACTGTGTACATTGAAATAAACCCTCCAACTATTGGGAATAGTGATTATTATCGTTTATATCATAATTTACTAGAAACTTCAATTTTTAAAACTTTCTTCATCATTTTTTGAGCATAACAATTCAAGCAGCTTGAATGCTTTTTCCTGCTGAACGAGCAATTGCTGCGCTTCCTCTAGGGAAACAAGCTGAAAGCAAATTTTTTCATAAGGCTTCAATTGAGCAAGTTTTGGCAAATCAACAGAAACGACTTGAGCGATTTTTGGATATCCCCCTGTTGTTTGGCAATCCGCCATTAAAATAATGGGATGTCCATTTGGAGGAATTTGAATTGTTCCAAAGGTAACCGCTTCAGATAATAAATTGATGGGTTCTTTTGTTAAAAGGGGATGTTCTCCCTCTAAACGATAGCCCATCCGATCGGCCTCTTTTGTAATGGTAAAAACGGATGTAACGAGGGAATCTTTGCTTTCGTCTGTAAAAAAATCATACTCTGTGCTTTCCACAATCCGTATGACAACCGGTTCCTTCCAAAAAAGCCAATTCCTCGGCTGAATTCCCCATTTTCCTATTGAGAAAGGCGATGACGGCAAAATTGGAAGTTCATCTTCTTTTGCGAGAGGCCGTCCTTTAAAACCGCCAATGCGCGCACGGCTATAGGTGCTGAAGCTATCTAATACTTTTTCTACCCTAATGCCGCCTTTTATATGCAAATAACCCCTTGCCCCTTTTTGACAATAAGATAACTTTAAAATGCTGCCCTTTTCTGCAAAAACAGGTTTCCACATAGGGCATGGCATTTCATTTAAAAGTGGATGGAAATTGGCTCCTGTTAAACAAAATACCGCATCACAATTAAATTTCACCGTTGGGCCAATAAGAGTAAATTCCAATGCTGCAGAAGGTGTTTGGTCCAAAATCATTTCTCCAATTCTATACAATAGCCTATCCATTGCCCCTCCGACAATCACGCCATACTGCTGATAACCCCATCTTCCTAAATCTTGTATCGAAGTGAATAATCCTGGTTTTACTATGGTTATTGTCATCGTCTTTCACCTTCAATTTCCGCAAATGCTTCTTCCGTAATCGGCACAAAGCGAACTCTGTCCCCTGCCTGCAATAAAGTAGGAGGATATTGTTCTGGCAAAAATAGTTTTAAAGGAGTCCGCCCAATAATTTGCCAACCGCCTGGGGTTTCAACGGGGTAAATGCCGGTTTGTTTGCCTGCAATTCCGACAGATCTCGATGGTATTTTCAGGCGGGGCGTTTCTTTGCGAGGCGTTGCAATCCGTTCATCCAGCCCCTCTAAATAAGCAAATCCCGGAGCAAAGCCCAGCATATAGACTAAGTATTCTTTTCCGCTATGAATTTCAATGACTTGTTGTTCAGTTAAATGATGAAACCGCGCCAGTTCCCGTAAATCCGGCCCATAACTTCCACCGTAGCAGACGGGAATTTCAATGAGCCGCTCCTTTTCCTTTGGCAAAACTACCTCTTTTTGCAGCAAAGTTTGGAGAAAGGCGACGATTTTTTCATAAGGCGTATGACCGGCCTGTTCCCATTGATGAACTTTTAAGACATCATAATAAATGCAAACATTCGTATAACTTGGAACTACCTCAATCAGACCATCACACCATTCCTTTTCAAGAATGAAAAGAAACTTTTTTATTGATAGATGAACTTCTTCCGATATACAACTGCCAAAATAGACTAATACAGCACATTCTCCCAATGGTTTAAATTGTACGGCCATATTTCGAACTTTCCTCCAACTAATTTAATAGAAAAATTATATCAAAACCATCATATTTTATGATATATTTTCCATATATCAAATGGACGATGGAGGGGCTGTGGTGAAAACAATCGATTTAAACTGCGACATCGGGGAGGATTTTGGAAGATATACCCTTGCCAACCAAAAAGAGATTTTGCAATATGTCACTTCTTGCAATATTGCCTGTGGCTTTCACGCAGGGGATCCATCTGTTATGAGAGAAACGGTCAAAATCGCCGTTGAAAATGGAGTCAAAATCGGCGCACACCCTGGGCTTCCGGACTTGGTTGGATTTGGGCGAAGGGAAATGGCGATTACTTATCAAGAGGCGTATGATATGGTTGTCTATCAGGTAGGCGCTTTGCAAGCCTTTTTAACAATAGAAGGAGAAAAGATGCAGCATGTGAAACCCCATGGAGCTCTTTATAATATGGCAGCAAAAGACCCGGAAATTGCAGAAGCCATTGCAAAAGCCATCTTTGACATTTCCCCTGATTTGATTCTTTTTGGTCTTGCATCAAGCGAGCTGACAAAAGCCGGTGAGAAATTGGGACTTCGCACGGCCCATGAAGTTTTTGCCGATCGGACATATCAACAAGACGGCACATTAACTCCTCGAAAGCAGCCGAAGGCAATGATTACAGACCAATCTGAAGCAGCCCAACAAGTGATTCGAATGGTGAAAGAAGGAAAAGTCAAATCATGCCAAGGGGTGGATGTACTGTTGCGGGCCGATACGGTATGCATTCATGGCGATGGAGATCATGCAGTGGAATTTGCAAAATTTATAAAACAACAGTTGCAAAATCATGATATTGAAGTAAAAGCCTTCATATAAAATATCTTCCATAATACATAAAGAAAGGCTGCCAAACCATTCTTCAAGGGCAGCCTTTCTCTTTATCTTCCAACTTTTGTTAACACTTTTTCTACCGCATTTTTAATAACAGTTATGTAATTGCAAGATTCCCAATAGCCATTTTCTATATTTTGTCATGCCATTTTTAACATAAAAAATTCTAAAAGAACAGTGTTAGAAGTGGACGAGCGGTAATATGATAGTAAAAAAAGTAGAAGGGAGATTGGATTGAAGCAAAGTGAAATTGGAGGTTTCATCCTTCGAATTGCTTTAGGGGCAACTTTTATTATCCACGGATTAGCCAAACTGCAAGAAGGCATCGCAACAGTCATAGAACGATTTGCCAACTATGATTTGCCGTATCCGGAATTGCTCGCCTACGGAGTGACAGGTCTTGAAATCATCGGTGGAATCTTTCTCATCATTGGATTTTCTATTCGTTTATTTGCCTTTTTATTTATGCTTTTAATGGCTGGAGCGATTGCAACGGTAAAATACAGCACCGGATTCCTTCATGGGTATGAACTGGATGTCGCTTTAATGGCGATGGCCGCCTATTTGTTTTTTGCCAGCAATCGTTTTCTAGCATTGGACAACTTTATCTCGGAAGGAAAACAGAAGAAAAATAAATAAGAAAAAAGGTAGAACGCGAGCAAAATACTCTGTTCTACCTTTCATTTTTATTGTTTTTTCACTAATTCTAATTCTACTGGTACAAATTCTTCTACTTCTTCACCATTTAAATATTTCACAGCAGTTTCAATAGCTGTTCTACCAATTTCCTCTGGTTTTTGGGCAACACTTGCTGCCATTTTTCCTTCATCAATTTTCTTTAATGCATCGTCCGTTGCATCGAAGCCAATCACCACAATGTCTTTGCCAGCTGCTGAAATTGCTTCAAGGGCACCTAATGCCATTTCGTCGTTTTGTGCAAATACCGCTTCGATATCAGGATGTGCTTGTAGCATATTTTCCATTACAGATAATCCTTCGCTGCGGTTAAAGTTAGCTGGCTGGCTTGAAACAAGATCAACTTTTCCTTCAACAGCTTCTAGGAAACCTTCTCCGCGGTCACGGGCAGCAGATGAACCTGGAACCCCTTCAAGCATTGCTACTTTTGCACCTTCACCTACTAATTCCAATAAATATTCCCCTGCAAGTTTGCCGCCTTCCACATTGTCAGAGGCGATGTGGGCAACCACTTCACCGCTGTCTGCTGAACGGTCCACCGTAATGACCGGAATTCCTGCAGCATTGGCAGATTCTACGGCAGAACCAACTGCTGAAGAGTCTACTGGGTTGATTAATAATAAATCAATGCCTTGTTGAATTAAGTCTTCCACGTCTGAAGCTTGTTTAGATGCATCATCTTGCGCATCGACAATCACTAAATCTACGCCGTTTTCTTTGCTGACTGCTTTTGCACCATCGCTAAGAGTTACGAAGAATGGGTTGTTTAATGTAGAGATGGAAAAACCGATTTTGTAAGAACCTTCTTTTGTTTCTTTTGCTGCGTCATCTTTTTTCTCCAAAGAAGAATCCATTGAACATGCAGATAATACTAGCATTGCAATCACAACGAAAAATAAAAGCCTCATTTTTTTCATCATAAACACTCCTTTTTAGTCTTTTTTGCGGTCTAATAGTACTGCTAGCAATATGACAATTCCTTTCACGACTTGTTGCCAGAAGGAAGAAACACCAATTAAGTTCATACCGTTATTCAATACACCGATAATCAATGCACCGATTAATGTACCAAAAATCCAACCTTTCCCGCCATTTAAACTTGTCCCACCTAATACAACTGCCGCAATGGCATCCAACTCATAAGATTCCCCTGCTGTTGGCTGCGCAGAGTTTAAACGGGAAGTTAAAATTAATGCAGATAGCGATGCCATGAAGCCAGAGATGGCATATACGGCTATTTTTACACGGTCTGCATGAATGCCGGATAATTTGGCAGCTTCCTCATTTCCGCCTACTGCATAAACGCGGCGGCCAAATGTTGTTTTGTGCAAAATAAACGCTAAAACAGCGAAGGCAAAGATTGTTGTAATCACTGGGATTGGGATTCCTAATAGATAGCCTTTCCCAAATAATTGAAATGATGCATGATCTCCCAATCCAGATATTGGTTTACCGTTTGAATATACAAGAGTTAATCCTCGATAAATAGTCATTGTTGCCAAAGTCGCAATAAATGGGGCCACTTTTCCTTTTGTAATGATGAGACCATTGATGGCTCCCAAAATCAAACCGAGAATTAAAGCAACTCCCATGGAAATGATTGGGTCTATTCCACCTGCTAATAAACTGGCTGCAACAGCACCTGTTAATGCAAGAGTTGAACCAACGGATAGATCAATACCTCCTGTGAGAATGACAAAGGTCATCCCAAAGGCAATAATGGCACTAATAGAAACTTGTCTTAACACGTTAAAAATGTTGGAAATAGTTAAAAAGCTAGGATTCATGATGCTTACAACGATAATTAAAAGAATTAAACCAATCAAAGGTCCAAGTTTCGATATTATTTCTTTCGACGACTTAGTCAACTTGCTCACCTCCTGTTGCAAAATGCATAATTCTTTCTTGCGTCATTTCTTCTTTCGAAACTTCGCCTGTCAATTTTCCTTCATGCATCACAAGGACCCGGTCGGCCATTCCGATGATTTCCGGCAATTCGGATGAAATCATTAATATTGCTACACCGGCCTGTGCTAGATCATTAATAATCTGGTAAATCTCTTTTTTCGCTCCAATATCTACGCCGCGAGTCGGCTCGTCCAAAATCAGCACTTCTGGTTCCGTGCCTAGCCACTTGGCAAGGACAACCTTTTGCTGATTTCCGCCGCTTAAGGATTTGGCGCTTTGCTTTGGACTGGATGTGCGGATTTTTAACTGTTTAATATATTGGTTTACAAGGGATGATTCTTTTTCTTTGCTCACCACGCCTGAAGTGGAAACTTTTTTCAAGTTGGCGAGGGAAACATTTTCTTGAATGGAAAAATCAAGAACTAAACCTTTTGTTTTACGGTCCTCCGTCACATAGCCGATTTTTTGTTTTAATGCATCAATCGGCGATTTAATGGAAACCTTTTTCCCATCAATCAAAATGTCGCCGCTATGGGCTTTTCGATAGCCAAAAATTGTTTCCGCCACTTCTGTTCTTCCAGCGCCCATAAGTCCAGCCATACCGACCACTTCGCCTTTTCGGACATTGAATGAAATATTTTCGAACAATCCTTTAACAGTTAAATTCCGAACTTCTAATTTCACTTCTCCAATTTCGGCTTTTCGTTCAGGGAACCGCTCTCCAAGTTCCCTTCCCACCATCATGGCAACAATTTCATCAAAAGTCGTCTCCGGAATATTTCGTTCTCCCACATATTGACCGTCCCGTAAAATTGTAATCCGGTCACAGATGGCAAAAATTTCTTCCATCCGGTGGGAAATATAAACAAAGGAAATTCCCTTTTCTTTTAATTCCCGAATGGTTTTAAAGAGTGTATGGATTTCCCTGTCCGTCAAGGCAGCAGTTGGTTCGTCCATAATGATATATTTGGCGTTGCTTGCGATGGCTTTTGCAATTTCAATAATTTGCTGCTTTCCAACAGAAAGATCTCCAGCCCTTGTCTTCGGATTGACATTCAAACCTAATTTTGAAAGCAATTGTTGGGCTTCTGCTTCCATTTCCTTTGTTTTTAAAATCCCGAATCCATATGTTTTTTCTTTTCCTAAAAATAAGTTTTCTGCAACAGATAAATCAGGCAAAATATTTAATTCTTGGTGGATGATGACAATTCCGCATTTTTCTGCATCTTTCGTTGATTTAAAGTGAACAGGCTGCCCATCGACATTAATTTTGCCCGCATCTTTTGGATGAATGCCGCCTAAAATTTTCATCAAAGTCGACTTGCCGGCCCCGTTTTCCCCCATCAACGCATGAATTTCGCCTTTTCTTAAATTAAACTGCACATTATTTAAAACGGTATTGCCGTTAAACGCTTTTGAAATGCCTGTCATTTCAATCATTTCATCACCTACTTTTTTAAAGAAATCATTAAAAAATTACTCCGCATTGCAAAATGACATTGGCATAAGGCGTTGTTTCACCCGTGCGGATAATGAATTTCGCTTGTTCCGTCATCCGTTTGAACTCTTCATGGGATACATATGAAATATTGGGGAGTGTTTCCGTTAGGTTACTCCAAAGTTCTGCATTATTTGTTTTGATTTCATCCGCCAGAACGGCCCTTTCTACCACCAAGTCATCCAACACGACGTTCAAAATTGTTCGGAAACTTGGTTCACCCAATTTATAAGACAAATCGATGCAAGGGACGCCATCGGGAATCGGCAAACCGCAATCAGCAACCACGATTTTGTCTGTATGCCCTAATTTCGCAAAACGACCAGCTAATTCTCGATTTAAAATTCCATGCTTTTTCAACGTTATTGTCCTCCTAAGCGAGCGTATACTTCATCAAGGGTCGGCATGCCGCCTTGAGCCCCAAATTTTTCCACAGAAAGGGATGCAGCAATATTGGCAAAATGAATGGATTCATTCATTGTTATTCCGCTGCAAATTGCATGGGCAAAGGCGCCATTAAACGTATCTCCTGCCCCTGTTGTATCAACGGCAGTTGTTTTAAATCCAGGAATTCTTACAATGCTCGTTCCATCATGAAAAGCTGCACCTTCACTGCCTAATGTAACAATGATTTTGTTAGGATATTCTTCCAGCACCTTTTCCCAATCGTCACCAAAAATTACTTCACATTCTGTTTCATTGGGAGTTAAGAATGTAATTTGATTCATCCATTCTTTCTTAAAGTTTTTCGCAGGCGCCGGATTTAATAAAACGGGGATTTCATGTTTTTTGCAAATAGCTAACACATATTCAACGGTATCTATCGGAATTTCCAGCTGCATCATCACCAGTTTACTTTCCAATATGTGATGAATGTTTCGATCAATCATTTCTTTGTCCAAATCATAGTTGGCGCCTGGAATGACGATGATGCGATTGTCGCGGTTATGTAGCAAAATGTTGGCAATTCCCGTTGAATTTTCAGCCATGACAATGCCAGATACATCGACATTTTCATTTTGCAAATTTTGATATAATTCTTTCCCGAAACTATCATTTCCAACTGCACCAATCATGCGGACCTTGCTTCCGAGTCTTGCTGCGGCAACGGCTTGGTTTGCTCCTTTTCCCCCCGGAATCGTTTTAAAAAGGGAGCCTTGAACCGTTTCTCCTTGTTTTGGAAAAATTTCCGTTTCCACAGCCAAATCCATATTGATGCTTCCAATCACGGTAATCATTGTATAAACTCCTTTCGAGTCGAGTTGCGCACAATCAATTCGGGATGAATCGCAATATGTTTTTGCTCAATTGTTTTCCCTTCGATTTGTTGAATTAAAAGTTCTGCAGCCATTTCGCCTAATTGGTAAATCTTTTGTGCAACAGTCGTTAAACTTGGTGTCGTATAATTCCCTAACTGAATTCCGTCAAAACCAATAATCTGAATTTCTTCCGGCACTTTTCTTCCCAATTTTTCGCAGGCTTTCAATGCCCCAATGGCGGAAACGTCACTGCTTCCAAAAATTCCATCAATGGAAGGATGCTTTTCTAAAAATTCAAAGGTAATGTTTTCTGCATCATGCAATTCATAAGGACTTTCAACAATGTGTATTTTTATATTTTTTCCCTGAAGCGCTTTTAAAAAACCTTCAAGACGCTCTTCTGAAGAAACCAGCTGCTTTGGTCCTTTTAAAATTAAAAGTTCTTTTGCACCGCATCCCAGCATAAAGCGCCCCGCCATTTCAGCCCCAAGTTTATTGTTTGTCGTGACCGTTGGAAGTTCCGTCTTTGGCACACGGTCTAAAGCAACAATCGGTATATTTATTTCCCCGCTTATTTTTTCATCGGTGGATGTAATAATGATGCCTGCCACATACTCTTGAGTTAACACTTTTAAGTAATGCTTTTCTTTATTTGGATCCTCGTCGGAATTGCATAATATAACCGTATAGCCATATCGATAAGCGGTATCCTCAACAGCACGGGCAAGTTCCGGGAAGAATGGGTTTTCAATATCCGGAATAATTAATCCAATTAAATTGGATTTTTTTGTTGACAACGTTCTCGCCACATGATTCGGAACAAAATTTAATTCCTGAATTGCTCGCTCAATGGCTTCTTTCGATTTTTTGCTTACATAGCCATTTTGATTGAGGTATCTGGATACAGTAGCAACTGAAACATTGGCTCTTTTTGCAACATCATGGATTGTTGCCATTCAATCACCTACAACCCAGCAATTTGTGGTACCGGTTACACATTTACCGCAAGAAATATGTAATCGGTTACATATTCTAACTCTTTAAATGTGTAATCGGTTACACATTAATCATACTTTTTTATTTAAGTTAGCAAAATAATCTACTATAGTATGTCACTTTTCATTCATTTAGGCTATACCATTTATGACTGTTCACAAATTGTTCATTATTTTGTAACTAATTGGCAAAATACTGGCTGAAAAAGCACCGCTTATACATGAATTGGGCATTTTAATCCTCAAATAGATTAACCTATTTGGAAAAATAAAATAAAGTAGTGGACGTGAGAAACTCATCCGTTCCTCACGTCCACTTTACGTTTAAAACAATCCGACTGCATTTCCTTTTTCATCTACATCCATTTTTAACGCTGCTGGTGCTTTTGGAAGTCCAGGCATTGTCATAATTTCGCCTGTTAAGCAAACTAAAAAGCCTGCACCTAATTTTGGTATGATTTCTCTAACTGTAATCGTAAACCCTTGTGGACAGCCCAATAATTTCGGATGATCGGATAATGAATATTGGGTTTTTGCCATACAGATTGGTAAGTTGCTCCATCCGTTTTCTTCAATTTGTTTTAATTGTTTTTTTGCTTGATCCGCAAAAACAACGCCGGCACCGCCGTATACTTTTTGTACAATCGTTGTAATTTTTTGTTCGATGGAATCAGATAAATCGTATAGAGGAGCAAATTGTTTAGGTTCATTTAATACTTCAAGCACGTGTTTTGCAAGGTCAATACCGCCTTTTCCGCCTTCTTCCCATACGTTAGTTCTTGCAATGCGAACATTTTTAGTTTTTGCCCAATTCAATAGCGCTTGAATTTCATCCTCTGTATCAGTGATAAAGCGATTCACTGCGACGATTGGCTCAATGCCGAAATTTCTAACTGTTTGCACATGGCGTTCCAAATTGGAAATGCCTTTCAATAATGCAGATACATTTTCCTTTGTCAATTCGCTTTTCTCCACTCCGCCATGCATTTTTAATGCGCGAATCGTTGTTACAATGACGACTGCATCTGGATGGAATCCGCCTTTTCTTGCCTTGATGTCCATAAATTTTTCAGCGCCTAAATCCGCTCCAAAACCGGCTTCCGTTACGACAATATCGGCAAGTTTTCGGGCTGTTTGTGTAGCAATGATGGAATTGCAGCCGTGAGCAATGTTTGCAAAAGGCCCTCCGTGAATTAGTGCAGGCGTTCCTTCTATCGTTTGTACAATATTTGGCTTGAACGCCTCTTTTAAAATGAGGGTTAATGCCCCTTCAATTCCTAAATCCCGCACAAAAACAGGCTTGCGGTCGTATGTGTAGCCAATCAAAATATTCGATAGACGTTCCTTTAAATCCTCAAGGCTTGTGGCTAAACAAAATACAGCCATAATTTCAGAGGCTACAGTAATATCAAAGCCATCTTCCCTTGGGATCCCTTGTGTCGGTCCACCCAACCCAACGACCACTTTTCGAAGGGCCCGGTCATTCATATCTAAAACGCGCTTCCAGATAATTCGTCTTGGGTCAATGTTCAGCTCGTTTCCTTGATGGATATGATTGTCGATGATGGCAGAAATTAAATTATTGGCTGTTGTAATAGCGTGAAAATCTCCATTGAAATGTAAGTTAATTTCTTCCATTGGCAGCACTTGTGCATAGCCGCCTCCTGTTGCCCCTCCTTTAATGCCAAATACAGGTCCTAAAGAAGGTTCACGAAGAGCAACCATCACCTTTTGATTTAATTGTTTTAATGCGTCGGAAAGTCCAATGGTAACAGTCGTTTTGCCTTCCCCGGCAGGCGTTGGATTTGTCGCAGTGACAAGCACAACTTTTCCTTTCGGCTCTCCTGGGATTTTCGCCGGATCAATTTTTCCTTTATAGCGCCCATATTGTTCAAGGGCATCTTCAGGAATATGGGCATTTCTTGCAATTTCACTAATCGGTTTCATTTCTGCATTGTAGGCAATTTCCAAATCTGTCAACGGTTTTGTTACTGTCATAACCATTCCTCTTTCTTTTGAAGCTGATTATTGAATTTTCATAACTGTGTACTAGATTAAAATGGCTAAAAAGGCAAATAAAAATACCATCAATGTGAGGTTTACCATTAAGTTTTGGATTGCTCACTTTTTATCCATTTTTTTATAAACAACTCTTCTAAAAATTCTTTGCCAATACCATTCGCCCCATGGTTACCATTATACTATTATTCTTGTAAAATTCCCCATAGGTTTTTTCATTTAAATGTTGGAAAATATATTATTTTTCATTACTAAAAAAGAATTGAATGGTTTTCAATTCTTGACATTTATTCAATTATTTCATTATCTCTAAATAGTTTTTCTCAAATTCTTCGATTAGGCATGGTTTAGCGAAATAATATCCTTGGATATAGCGGCAATTTAAACTTAAAAGGAAGTCTAATTCCTCTCTTGTTTCCACCCCTTCTGCAATCACTTCCAAATTCAATTGCTGCGCCACTTTTATCATAGCAGATGTAATGCTAGCGTTTTCGGGATTGTTGGCGATATTTCGAACGAACGACTGGTCGATTTTTACGCCATCCAATCGGAAAGTTTTCAAGTAATTAAAGGAAGAATAGCCTGTACCAAAATCATCGATGTAAATTTTGACGCCCATTTCTTTTAATTCTTTTAAAGTTTTTTGCACCATTTCTTCGTTGCGCATAATCGAATTTTCTGTAATTTCAATTTCTAACCATTTCCCTTCCAAATCATAATGTTTTAACAACTTTCGAATCCCTTCTGCAAAACCTTGCTTCAGAAAACTCTTTGAAGTTATATTAATGCTCACCGGGATGAGTGAAAAACCGTTTTTTTTCCATACCGCTAACTGCTTGCAAACTTTTTTCATCATCCATTCGCCAATCGGGCCAATTAACCCTGATTCTTCCGCTACGGGAATAAATTTTCCCGGCGGCACTAATCCATATTCTGGATGATTCCAGCGAATAAGGGATTCCGCACCTACTATTTTTAGGATAAACCGCTTGGGCAATGGCGGAATAAGGGAGGACAAAGCTGTTGCCCCATCCATAACAGGAAGCTGCTCCGACAATTTTAAAATGGCTTCCTCGTCTAAAGTTGCCACTTTTGAATCTTCTTCAAAGGGCAGAGATTCATAAATATTCACTTCCGCAGAAACCGTCGGAATGCTCTCTATATATTCCTTATAAATCGACCAAATCAAACTTGCCGCTAAAGTAATACAAGAGATGGCTACAAACCAACATTTCCTTTTCTTTATTGTAAAATAGCGGAATCAAATAGCTATAAACAGCAAATAAAGAACAATAACACAGCATGATAAAAGGAATCCATTCAAAAGTTCCGACGAATAGCGCTATAACCGACACGACAAAGGTGGAAAAATAAAGAATCCCCAAAACAAGCAGGGCAACAAAAATTTTTGCCATCTTAAAAAAACCTCCTTCCCATACATTCCTTGCCTAGGAGGTTTTTTTCCTTTTTTAGCGTGAAAATCTATAATTCCCCTGTTCCAAAATAACTTGCTTTTCTGCTTTTGCTCCCTTTATAACTACTTCAGTAATCTCATTTTTTTCGCCTAAAGTAAAACGGAAATCGCAATTGGGCGCCTTGAGTTTTATGTAGGATGGTGTACTTTCCATTATTTTATGTTGAAATAGCTCGGACCATTTCTTCGCCCACCCTAAATCGTTTACCTCGAAAGCAATTTCAGCGATTGCCAAGTCACCTTCTGGATGCTTTTGAATCGTTCCATTATGAATTAAGTCGTTGTATCGATCTTCATCTGAACCGTCCCATTGAATGAGAAACGGAAATTCAAAGGGAAACTCTTTTTTTCCAAAATGGAGCAATTTCCATGTCAAAATGCTTCCATCCGGCCGAACCCTTGAAAAAGAATCAGGCCCAATCACTTCATATCCTTTCTCCCGAAGCTTTTCTGCATCCTTTTCAATGGTGGACGTTCTTAAAGCAATTCTCGTCAATCCTTGTTGTTCATTGCGTTTTTTATAGGAAGCATGCAATGTATAAGGAACTTTTGCCGATTCCTCCAAGAGATTTTGGTCAAACACGCCGATAAATTCGATGTAGGAAAGCCCAAAGTAGCAAAGGGAATTGTACGTTCCCCACATTTCATGTTTTCCGCCTTCCACTGTGTGAAGGCCAAGCTCTCTTGTTTTTTCAACCATGGCTTTCGGCTCTTTAACAAAATGTACGATATGATCAAGCAAATACATCCAATTCCTCCTCTAGCTTTCTATAGTCGCTGCTATCTCATGTACATCGGATAACGATTCATCCCAATCTTTTCCAACATCTACCCAACCCTTTGAGTAAGAATATTCAAACAATTCATCGCATGTTAATTCAATGGCGGAATTGATGCTGCCACATGCAGGAAATACCGTTGAGAAACGTTTTAGCGAAATATCTAAATATACAGCTAAATCATAGGCCAAACCAAAGGGACAAACGCCTCCTACCACATGCCCTGTAAAATGCTCCACTTCTTCCGCGCTTAACATTTTTGCTTTCACGCCAAATGTGGCTTTAAATTTTTTGTTGTCAATTTTTGCATCACCTGCAGCCACTACTAAAAAGGCGTTTCCGTCTTTATCTTTAAAGGATAAAGTTTTGGCAATTCTTGCTGGAATCACATTTAATGCAATAGCTGCCTGCTCAACAGTTGCGCTGATTTCCTCATATTCCAATATATCTTGTTCACGGTTAAATTTTCTGAAGTGTTCTTTAACACTTTCTAGTGACATAACCCATCCATCCTCCAATCCCTATAAAACATACTCGAATTATTTATTATTGCATAGAAAGAAAAGACTAGTCAAACTAGTCTTTCATTATCAATTCATTTTATACTCTTTCAGCCAAAATTTCCAATAACTTTCTTGCTGTTTGTTCTTTTCCTTGCACTTCGATGACATCTCCAGCGGCAGAAAGGATGTAATGCTTCACATCGCCATATAACGATTGGGAACTGTTAGCGACCATAAAATCTGCATTGGATTCCTTCATTCGCAGCTTGGCACGTTCAATTAAATAGCCGACGTCCTCCGTTGCTTCAAGCTTAAAGCCGACAAGGGTTGTTTCCGAATCCCAGCCTTTAATTTTCCCTAAAATTTTTGGCGCTTTTTTAAAATGGATAATTGGCGGTTCATCTGAAGACATTTTCCCTGTTTCTGTGATTAAATTTCCCTTTTGGTCATACACCTTGTCCACCAGCCAGTCAGAACCGGCTGCAGCCATAATGACAATGTCGATTTTTTCCTTTTGTAGAATATCTTTTATTTTTTCTCCTAAATCAACAATCCCTTCAAACCCGACAAGGCGCATGGATTCTTTATGTTTTGGGAGTTTGGTGAAATACCCATGCAAATAAATCACATCCGCCCCCATGGAAAATGCCGTTTCCGCCAAAAAGCAGCCCATTGTTCCTTTTGAAAGATTCGTATGCCCCCGAACCCGATCCCATTTTTCTAGGGTTCCTCCACTGGCAATAAGCACTTTTTTTCTTTCTAATGTTTTCACAGCTATCACCTATTATTTATCAGTCGTTATAGCTTAAGTTTACTTAAATTCATGTCAATTTTCATTAATAAATTATATTTTTTCTATTTTACTAAAATAAAAAAGCAGCCCCTTATCGGAAGCTGCTCAATCTATGGTAACCAACCGTGTAATTTAATGCTCAGAGGAAATCAATAATAAAAAATTGCTATATGTAAAAGAGAGAGCATTAATTACGTTAATAATATTATCATTTTTTTATTATTCATTCAAATGGTAAATAGTGCTAAAGTTCCGTTTCATTCTTTCTCTTGGATTTTCAATAATTCGTTTCCTAAAAATTGCAGCTGCTCCCCAATGGAACATTGTTCTATGCAAAAGCGGTGCGCTCCCGCTTTCCCTCTTGTTTGTCGCAAATCCCTTTTAATAGGGCAATCAATGCAATAAGTATCAATTAGTTCATCTATATCTTTTATGACAGCACTTTTGTTCACAAAACCCGTTCCCCCTTTTTTTCGTTTCTATATTTTACTATCGATTTTTTTTATTTGTCAAAGCGCATATCATCATTTTCCTGTTTTCAAAATTATAATCCATGCAAAGTATCTCACAAAAATTCGAATCAATACAAAAAAGCAGAAGTTCCTATGGCTTCATAAGAACTTCTGCCTTGAAGATTATTTAAATAATGGTACACGCCATTCTTGTTCAAGCTCTTTAACTTCCTTTTCACCAATGAGGTGGAGGGTCATTTCATCAGGAACTTTTTTCAAAGTATCCGGACTCATTATAATGGAATATTGGAAACGTCCTTGTTTATCTCTTTCATCTGATACGGATTCACTTTTGCTCGTAATCTCATGCATTTTTCCTTCTTTATCTTCAATTACCCAATCTACTAAATGAGGTGATTTTGGAGCAACAAATCCAGACATTTCAATTTCCACATTTTTCTTTGAATTCACCTTAACGGATTTAATCGTTAATTCATACCCTTTATATTTAAATGTTTTTGGCAACTCATCTGGTTTAAATGTAATCGAGAAATCCGAGAACTTCGGCATATAAATCGTATCTAATACGAAATATAACTGTCCTTCATTTTTTTGCGGTGTAAAGGAGTCAATTTTACTTATCGGTGCGAAATTATTAGGGTCTCCTTCAAATCGGCCGCTGCCGCTGAGCATATTTTTTGAAACCGGATGTCCTTTGTCTTCCTCTACATAAACATTTTCATACCCAAGTATATTTCCATTGCTATCTTCTATGCGATAACCAATGGATAAATAATCATACAAAAATGATTGGACAATCTTTCTGCCAAACTTTTTTTCCTTCTCTTTCATTTGTTGTTTCAGTTTTTCTTTTGCTTCATCTGTATAGCCAATTGTATAGTAAATATCAGTTGTGGAAGTGGAAGAATTTACTTTATTTAAACGAAGATTTGCTCCTTCCATTTCAACCGATGTATCTAAATTCGCCACTTTTTGATGGCCAAAAGCGGTAGTTAAATCGACTGGAATCTCCATTTTCCAATGGCCATCTTTCCCCGCAAGATGATTTAGTTCAATTTGAATCGTTCCTTTTTTATATGGCTCATCAATGTCTACTAATGAAAATTCAAAAACTCCATATTCCTCATCATATGATCCCCAGCTCATTGAAAGGTTTTCCATCACTTTGTTATGTTCATCGATTAGCTTGAAGGAGTCTGGATTTAAATCAACATATGGATCCAACGTTTTCCCATTCTTGTTTGTTACACGATAAGAAAGAGCAATTCTTGAAGTATCGGCAATTAAATCTTCAACGTAAAGGGTAATTCCTTGATCGGTTACGGAACGATTGACAGGTGTGGCAATATCTGTATCAGCCGCTATTTGCAATCCTTCATCCACTCTGTCGCTTGTAAAGATTCCGCCTAATAGCTTTGCAAAGCCCGGATTTACCGATAACATAATTCCCCCTGCAAGAAGCACGCTTGCCGCCGTTCCAAATACCCATTTCAACGGACGGTGTTTTTTTCTTTTGTAAGGCTGCAACTCTTCAACCATTTTTTCTGCAAAATCATCCGGCAGCATTGGCGATTTCAATGTTTCTCCTAAAAATTCATTTTCCTTAATCAAAAATTCAATTTGTTGCGCACAATACGGACAAGAATGAAGGTGCCGTTCCAACGTTGCTTTTTCTTCATCATCAAGAAAACCTTCCACATAATCAAGCAGTTTATCCTCTTTCGGACACACCATACAGAACCCCTCCTTCTTGTACATTTTTTCGTAATTTCTTTTTTGCCCGGTACAACTTGTTGCGAACATCCATGATGGAAATGCCTAAAGCATCGCTGATTTCCGCATAGCTAAGATCGTTTGTGTAGCGCAAAAGCAAAATGATTCGCTCCTCTTCCGGCAAAGTTGACAACATTTTCTCCAGCTCCCGGCTTTTTTCGTTTTGCAATAACACAACTTCTGGTGTTTCATTGCTTTGGATGATTGCTTCTTCCATTTGTTCTGTTTGAATCCGTTTTTTGCGCAGTTCATCAATGCAGTGGTTAATGGCAATACGATACAACCAGCTTTTAAAAGGTCCTTTTTGATCGTACTTTGGAAGCCGTTCGTACACTTTAATAAATACTTCTTGAAGCATATCTTCTGCCGTCTGCGGATTTTTGGTCATGCGCAAAATCGTGGCATACAAGGGATTTTTATATTGATTGATGATGTGAATATATGCCCTTTTATCCCCTGCCAAAATTTGACGGATATAACGAAGTTCCTCATCCATGTTATTCCTCCTTTCCTTTTCACCTAATAAAACGAGAGTGGATATGAAAAAATCTCACTAGATGAAAAAATTTTTAAATGGAGACAAAAAATTGAATTTATTAATACTTTCCTCACGCGTATTTCTATAATTTCGCTATAATAGAATTGAAAAATATTTTATATTTGGGGGAAATATGTTAGAAGTTTATATCGATGGTGCCTCAAGCGGAAATCCCGGTCCAAGCGGAATCGGATTATTTATAAAAGGAGAAGGGCATTCCATTCAAATCGGAGAATTTATTGGCGATACGAATAATCATGTCGCCGAATTTATCGCTTTAATCCGCGGGTTGGAAGAAGCAAAAAAACTAGGAACGTCTTTCGTCTCTGTCCGCTCCGATTCAAAAATTGTCGTCAACTCTGTGGAAAAGAGATATGTAAAAAATGAAGTGTTCAAACCATATTTGGAAACCGCTTTAAAACTAGTAGAAGAATTTGAGCTGTTTTTTATTAAATGGATTCCAGAACAGCAAAATAAAGCAGCAGATCAGCTTGCGCGGCAAGCAATTCGAAAAGGAAAATAAAAATAATGGGATTCTTCTTATGTGAGAATCCCATTATTATCTTTCAGTTTGTTTCTTTGCTCTACTTTATTTAATAGAGCGCCAATGGCTCCTGAAAAACCGCAATCATTTAAAAAGACGGGCGTATGTTTTTTCAAAATGGTATAATTCGCAATAACTTCTTTCAAGTGTTCATTATTTGTTAATGTAGAACCAATGTAAATGATCGTTTCGGAATTTTTCATATCCGCATATTGGATACTTAATGTCGTAATGACTTCCCCGACTAGCGCTTGAATCGTTGCAAGCAAATCTGGAATCGGATATGAAGTGTGATTCAAAAGGTTGACTTTTCCAAAATTGCTTGCCGTCAAATGCCCTTCAATCGGAGGTTCCATACCTTCAAAAATATCCTTTACAAATAAGTCAATGAATTCCCGTTTCCCTTGTTTAGCAATTTTTGTAATTTCTTTAAAGTCTGAGAGCCCCGTCATAATAGTAGAAAGCCCAGTCAAGGTGCCTCCACCGATACCTGTCCCTCCGACGCGCACATGGGTGTCATTTTCCATATAATGGATACTTGTACCCGTCCCTACATTGGTAATGATGCTTTTTTGAATGTCATGGCCTTCTTTTTTTAATAAGTATTTTACACCCTTAATCGTAGCATCAAACTCCACCACATAATCAATGGATTTATTCATCTTAATCTTGGATAATAATTGTTCTGTGCGTCCGCCCGTAATCCCGATTTCTTCTATTTCAGGAAGCGATTCAATCCATTCCTTTACCAAGGTTAAATCTTTTGAAGGGAACACTTTAAATTGGAATTCATTTTGATCATCTAAAAAAGCGACTTTCGTTAAAGTGCCGCCTGCATCAATGCCTATCGTATTCCTCATAAACTTTCTCCTTTATTGATTCCCTCTCTACACTTTAACGGGATAAATTTGTTATTGCAATATTTTTTTAAAATTTTATTAAAATTCAAAACAGAAAATCATGATAGCAAAATTATATATTTTTAATGAATAAAATTAAACTTCTACAGCTTCCTTTGTGAATAAATTTCTTCTTTTAAACTCCTTAATTAGTTTGTGTCTATATCTGAATAATAATTGATATAAATTTTTTTCATATGTATGCAAAGGCTGGCCATTCATAGTAAAGTGGTTAACTGCATCTTGATTCTTTAATAAATTTTGCAATGTCATCACTTCCGTTCTCGGCATGACACATTGATGCAGACGGATGATGCGGGAAATTTGTTTTAAGCCGGATCGGGTAATCAGCACTTTATTTTCCATATCTTCAACAATTGTCCGCAAAAAATGGGACAATTCTTCATTTGGCAGTATTTCATGATATTCCGTTTTGACAATGCTGCCGTCCTCTTGAATAGTTTCCTTTTCTTTTTTCATGCAGAATAACGATTTATGTATGGAATTAATGGAATGGATGCTGATATTGGAAGGGAATACTTCACCTGTAACATAGGTTAAAAAGACTTCCAGATTCTGTTCTCCATGATGGACCTCACTTAACATAAGGGCAAATTGATTGGTCTTTTGTTTTTCAATGAGTGTATGCCCCTCTGCAGCTTTAAAAATATGATATAAGGTAATCGCATCTTGTAAAGCCCGATGTTGCTTTGATGTTTCCACTTCAAATTTTTCCATTAATTCGCTTAAACTTGGCTGCACTTTTAGTTGATTTTCAATCATATATTTTTGTTGAAAATCAACCATCGGATAAATAAAACGACGTTGGATTCGATTGCGGAAAAGTTCTTCTTCTAATACGATTCTGTCAAATTCGCCAAATGTAACAAAAATTGTATCTCCCCTGCTCCATTCTTTAAACTGCTTAATGACTTCTTTAAAGGAAGGAGCAAGAAGCAAATCTTCCGTATGAATACCTGTGAGTTCTTGAATTCGAGCATTTAATTTTTTAAATTTATAGGGCTGAATTAATTCGGAAAAGTACTCTACCTTATCATTCGGCATCCATTTTACAGCCCCAATTTCTATAATATGTTGTTTTCCGCGGACCATAGCCGCCTCTATATCTAAAAAAATATATGTTTCCTTCCTCACAAATGAATCCACCTTTTTCTATCAAACTATCCCCTCCCATTGTAACGAAAAGTCAAAAGAAAAACACGCAAATTAACATAAAAATATCGCTCATCTTTGTAAATCTTTTGAGGGGTATAATTTATTTATCTTGTCTAAAATAAAATTAGAAGTTTTATTTTTCTTTTTGGGAAAATTCATGTAGGATTAAATAGAAAGGTAATGATCGGAGGATTATTTGTCATATGAACAAAAAAGCACTCGAAAAAGATGCCATGCGAGTTTTAAAAGAAACAAGCCGCACTTTTTATATACCAATTACATTTTTAAAGAAAGATTTAAAAACAGCTGTCGCAAATGCTTATTTAATCATGCGCGCATTAGATGAAATTGAAGATAATGAACATCCTGAAGTCACGAATAAAATCAAATATTCCCTTTTAATGGAAACAAGTGAATTGCTGAAAGAAGAAACTTTTAATAATGAAAAATATTTGCAGCTGTTAGAACCTGTGAAACCATACATGCCGGAAGTAACGATTCGCATGAACGACTGGATTTCCTTATTGCCAGCTGGATCTGAAAAAATTGTGTGCGATGCTGCTAGTGAAATGGCCTTTGGTATGGCAAAGTGGGCAAAAGCCAATTGGGACATTCGCACGAAAGAAGATTTAGATGATTATACATATTATGTAGCCGGTCTTGTTGGGGTCATGCTTTCAGATTTATGGGAATGGGACAGCCAAGTAAAAACAGACCGGGAATTAGCCATTGGATACGGTAGAGGCTTGCAAGCGGTCAATATTTTGCGAAATCAGCATGAAGATTTCGAAACGCGCGGTGTCAGTTTCATTCCGGAAGGCTGGTCAAGGGAAGATTTATTCCATTATACAGAGGAAAACTTGCAAAAAGCCGATTGTTATATGGAGAATATTACGAAACGCTCCATTTTATTGTTCTGCCGATTGCCTCTTACCCTTGCCCACAAAACACTAAATGCTTTAAAAGAAGGAAAAGAAAAAGTCAGCCGAAGTGAAGTAGAAGAAACGGTGAAAGAAATTTTGGCAGATTAGCAGAAAGCTTGCCCAGAGGCGGAAGGTCGCCCTTTGGACAAGCTTTTTTATCTTCATCTATTTAAATATATTTCCCTCTGTTCTTTTGGAACCATATTGCCGCCTGTCCCCCACACAATGTGAGTTCCTTGATTGAATCGATCCATCAATCCATGCTTTTCGAAATAATCATTTCCTTCCTTCAACAATTGAATCGGTCCAAAAAGACTCGCATGACTTGAAGGCTCCATAAAAATTCCTTCCATACGAACCATTTCCTTCAAACTTTCAAATAAAAATTCATCTTCTACTGTATAGCATCCGCTCAAAATCGGTTCCATTAGCTTCCCTACAAATTTAGATGGCCGTCCAACCGCCAACCCATCCGCCTCAGTACGGTTCGTTAAGCCGATATCCTTCACGGAAATTTGATCATGCATTCCGGTCATCATTCCTAAAAGCATACACGGAGACTGAGTCGGCTCGCCGAAAAAAATATGGACATTTTCTTTATAAAGAGCCTTTAAACCAAATGCAACGCCTCCAGGTCCGCCGCCGACACCGCAAGGCAAATAAACAAACAACGGATGTTCTTGATTCACTGGAATTTTATAGTTTTCCAACTGTTTTTTGAGTCGAAGGGCGCCAACTGCATAGCCGCTAAACAAATCAATGGAATTTTCATCATCTACAAAATGGCACATTGGATCCTTTTCAGCCTGTTTTCTTCCTTCTTCAACAGCCAAGCTATAATCGGATTCATATTCAATCACTTGAACACCCTTTTCCCGAAGCAGCTGCTTTTTCCATTCCTTTGCATCCATCGACATATGCACCGTTGTTTGAAAGCCTAGTTTTGCGGCCATGATGCCAATGCTTAAACCTAAATTACCCGTTGAACCAACAGCGATTTTATATTGGCTAAAAAGTTCTTGAAAAGCTTTGTCCGCAAATTTAGAATAATCATCCGTTTCTTGAATGAATCCGTGCTTGATGGCAATTTGTTCTGCCAATTTTAATACTTCATAGATGCCGCCGCGCGCTTTAATGGAACCTGAAATTGGCAATTCGTGATCGCATTTTAATAGAAGTTTTCCAAAGAGCGGCTTGTCGGCATATTTCTCGATGAATGATTGCATCTTTGGAATTTCAATCAATTTGGATTCGATGATTCCTTGTAATTTTTTCGTTTCCGAAAACACAAACTGTATATATGCACTAAATCTTTGCAATCGCTTTTCTGCATTCAATACATCCTGAAAGGTAAAGGAATGATTTTCCGGCAATTCATCAGTTTTATTCGGATTTATCCATAAAACCGGCTTTGAAACCTTCATATTATCCATGATTTCTTGTTCTTTTTCCGAAAGTTGGCGCTGTAATTCAAGCATTTTCATTCTCCTTTTTGCATTTATCGCTCGTTCACAAATTTGTCGAAATTTTATTTCAAAGTCCAAATTATTTTTCTCTGTTCGTTTTTTCGGTCCTTTCGTTTTTCCGCCCGAACGACGAAATTTTGCATTTTCATGCCTAAAAAAGAGCATTTGATCTATGTTTTCATCTGTAAATTCTTTTCCATTTTGGTTTAAAACAAAGGCACCTTTTGCCAAACACATGGCAGCCAAACCGTAATCTTGTGTAATCACAATATCGTATTTTGAAACCGCATTCACTATAGCAAAATCAACGGAATCCCTTCCCTCTGACACTTGAATTGTTATTGCATTCTCTCTTTCGATGATATGGGAAGTATCGCAAAACAAGAATGGTTTCATCTCATATTGATATGAAACAAATATAGCAATATCAACGACTGGACACGCATCTGCATCGATTAGAACGGATATTATACGCCTTCATCCTCTCACTAAAATTTGGTAAAAAATATTATATTTAAATAATTTTATTTTACATTATTTTACTTTTTATTTTCCTAAAGGAAAATTTTAATGATTGAATTGTTAGAAAAATCGTAATAACATTTTCTCATAAGATTTCTAGGGGGGAACAACGGTGACAACATTAGTTAAAAACCAAAGCAATGCAAAAGAGTATATCGAATCCGTTTATAATCATCTTAAAAACAAATATGATTATCAACCAGAATTTTTACAAGCTGTGGAAGAGGTATTCTATACATTAGTACCAGTTTTTGAACAACATCCTGAATACATCGAACATAACATTCTTTCACGAATTGTTGAACCAGACCGCATCATCAGTTTCCGCGTTACTTGGCAAGATGATCAAAACCGTGTTCATGTAAACAAAGGCTATCGTGTACAATTCAATAATGTAATTGGACCATACAAAGGCGGTTTGCGTTTCCATCCGACAGTAAACGAATCCATTATGAAATTCTTGGCTTTTGAACAAATTTTCAAAAACGCTTTGACAGGTCTACCAATCGGCGGTGCAAAAGGCGGTTCCGACTTTGACCCTAAAGGAAAATCCGATGCGGAAATTATGCGTTTCTGCCAAGCATTTATGACTGAATTATACCGCCATATCGGCCCTGATGTCGATGTTCCTGCTGGAGATATCGGTGTCGGCGCCCGCGAAATCGGCTATTTATGGGGTCAATACAAACGCATTAAAGCAATGCACGAAGCAGGTGTGTTAACTGGTAAACAACCTGGCTACGGCGGTTCATTAGCTCGTAAAGAAGCAACTGGATACGGTTTAGTATACTTCGTTGAGGAAATGCTGCGCGACCAAAACCAATCCTTCTTAGACAAAACAATCGTCGTTTCTGGTTCTGGTAACGTTGCGATTTATGCCATTGAAAAAGCCCAACATTTCGGAGCAAAAGTCGTTGCATGCTCTGATTCCAACGGTTACATTTACGACCCAGAAGGCATTGATTTAAATGCTGTTAAGGAAATTAAAGAAGTAAAAGGTGAACGGATTAAAAAATATCTTGAATATCGTCCAAACGCAACTTATACAGAAGGCTGCAAAGGCATTTGGACAATTCCTTGCGATATTGCATTGCCTTGTGCAACTCAAAATGAAATCGACGAAGAATCTGCAAAAGCTTTGATTGCAAATGGCGTAAAAGTGGTTGCAGAAGGGGCAAATATGCCTTCAACTCCAGAAGCAATCAATGAATTTTTAGCAAATGGTGTATTATTCGGACCCGCAAAAGCTGCGAATGCAGGCGGTGTTGCAACTTCTGCTTTAGAAATGGCGCAAAACTCAAGCCGCACATACTGGTCTTTTGAAAAAGTGGATGAAAAACTTCACCAAATTATGAAAGATATTTACAGAACAAGCAAAGAATGTGCTGAAAAATATGGTTCACCAGGCAATTTAATGGTTGGTGCCAATATTGCTGGATTCATCAAAGTAGCAAACGGTATGGTTGCTGAAGGTTTATACTAATTTATCGATTTTTAGGGAAATTTCACTTGAATAAATAGGTATAGAACAATCGGGCCAATTGTTGTGCATTTTCACAGCAATTGGCTTTCTTTTTGCCTATTGAAGGTTGCTTCCGGATATGATTTACTTAAAAGTAACAAAAATAGGAGGTTTTGGGATGAACGAAATGGAAATTTCACCACAGGAATATGAAAAAATGAATCCGTTTATCACAATTTGGCGCCATCCGAAAAAAACAACCCGCTATATCATTAAAGAAAAAAATTATTTTTATATCATCATCTTCTTATCCCTTGGTTATATCGGAAGTACGTTCACAGGATTTATAGATCTTGGTTCTGACCTTGATTTTCTTCCTCTATGGGCATTGGTTTTATTCACCGTCATTCTTTCCCCTATATTTGGCATCATCGGCAATGCTTTTTCTGCTCTTGGTGTTTGGCTGATTGGAAAAATATTTTCGGGAAAAGGTACCTATGGGCAGATGTTTAAAGCCGCATCCTTAAGTGTTTGGCCCATGATTATGTTGATTCCGATTTACTTGCTTTGGATGTGGGTTGACCCAGACAGTTTATTCTATTTTAGCAATTCAGATTATAGTTTTATTTCCATCATCGCTTTACTTTTCACCATAGCTGCATTCATTTGGTCCATTGTCATCTATATTGGAGCCATCGCAGAAGCCCACCAGTTCTCCAATTGGAAGTCATTCTTTACAATACTCATCTTTTTGATTCCATTGTTCATCATTTTCTTCATCATCGTCTTTATTATCTTCCTGATTATGATTTTCTTAGGAATTGCCTTTTTATCCGACATCGTATAATTAAAATAAAAATATGGCTTGAATATCGAGAAGAAAGATCTTTTCAATTTCAAGCCATATTTTTATTATTTTTGTAAATAATCCGATAATTAGGCGTACTATTTTTATAGTTTTGCTTAAATCATGTTTAATTGTTGATTGTAGCTGCTATATAGTTTGGATGCACCAGACTCAATCGCCGCATCAGCTACAGCTTTTGCCACAGCCGGAACCACTCGTTCATCTAACGATTTTGGAATGACATAATCTTCTCGTAAATCTTTTTCGTCTACAAGGGATGCTATAGCACGAGCCGCTGCAATTTTCATTTCTTCATTAATCTCAGACGCTAATACATCCAATGCCCCTCTAAAAATGCCAGGAAACGCAAGAACATTGTTCACTTGGTTTGGATAGTCGGAGCGTCCTGTTCCAATAATTCGCACTCCCCAACGTTGTGCATTTTCATAAGTAATTTCTGGATTTGGATTTGCCAAAGCAAAAACAATTGGATCCCGCTTCATGGAATCAATATGTTCCTTTGTTAAAATATTTGCAACGGACACGCCGATAAATATGTCTGCGCCCACAATGGCATCATCTAAAGTGCCCTTCAATTTTTCAGGATTTGAAATCTTCGCCGTTTCTTCTTTGATGGCATTCATGGATGGGCGTCCTTCATAAAGAATCCCCTTTGAATCGCAAATAACGATATTTTCATAACCGAAACTTTTCAATAATTTCAATGTCGCAATCCCTGCTGCTCCTGCACCGTTAATGACAATTTTTACTTCTTTTTTATGTTTCCCTACAATCTTCAATGCATTTTCCAACCCAGCCGCCACAACAATCGCAGTTCCGTGTTGATCATCATGGAAGATCGGAATATTACATTCAGTTTTTAAACGTTCTTCTATTTCAAAGCAGCGAGGTGCTGCAATATCTTCCAAATTGATGGCACCAAATGTCGGCTCGATTGCCTTGACTGTCCGAACGATATCATCCACATCTTTTGTATTTAACGTAATCGGCACCGCATCTACATTTGCGAAACGCTTTAATAACAACGCTTTTCCTTCCATAACCGGAAGAGCTGCTTCTGGACCAATATCCCCCAACCCTAACACTGCCGTTCCATCGGATACAACCGCAACTAAATTTCCTTTCATTGTATACTCATAAACTCGCATCGGGCTTTTCTCGATTTCTTGGCAAGGCGCTGCAACACCTGGAGAATAAGCTAAGCTTAAATCCCGCACATCGTTTACAGGCACTTTCGAAATAATCTCCATTTTCCCCTTATAATGTCGATGCATTTCCAATGATTGTCTCATTAAATCCATGTATTCTCATCTCCCTACCACATTTTCAAATATTGTTTTTTGTATAATATTACTTTACTCCAATGAAGTCAATAACATTTTTTGTAAAAAGCCGTTAAAATCCTTATAATTAGCTGTTTTTGAAGCGCTTTCACAGATGTTTTTGGAGCTTATTATTAAAAATTTTGTCCGTTTTTTATTATATTAATATAATAAATAATCCACTTTTCACATATAAAACGTTGATTTCACAAGATTTGTTTTGTGAAATTAAAAACAGACTACTTTACATTGGCAAATATGAATTTCTTCACATACTTCAATTAAAGAAAAATTGAAGTAGTCACAAAATTTTTATAATTTTAATAAAAAAAAAGAGACACCTCATGTCATCACGAGGCGCCTCTATCCTATAGTTGATAGCCCATTTTTATTGTTAATAGTGATCTACAAGTTCTTTTATAAACTCATAAGGTACATAAGTCTTGCGTGGTTCTAACAAGGCAGGCGATTCTGCAAATGTTTTTGTTGTTTGATTGTGCACGTAAGTTGCAGTGCCTCTAGTAAGGAGAAAAAATGTGCAGCCTTTTGAAACAACCGCTCCATTTCCAGTGGAATCTACTCGGTATCCCAGCTGTTCTGCAATTATTCGGAGCGGCACCATTTTTACACCGTTGATCATATAGTAATCTTCTTCCGCCAATTTATAGGCCTTCTCGGTCTCAGAAGATTTTTGCTCATTTTCATCCCGTTCCAACACAATCACTTTAGATGGGCTGGTCTGGGCCGGATAGCTTTCGAGCACTACTTCATAGAAAATCAATACTTCTTTATCGTTCACAGCTTCTTTATTCAATTTCGTTCCAGATAAGTTGATCATTTCGGTTTTTTCATTTAAATGAATCACTAAGTCTTTTGCTGAATTTAAAAAGTTTTGATCAAATTGATCCAGCTGCACTGTGCCAGGATTTTCAGTTTGCACAATGACAACATCCGGCGAATATTGAGGAGGGTAAATCATTATCATCGGCCTTGAACTGTCCACATAGGCTGTGATCGTCATGCCTTCTTTTAAAGAAACTTTTTTCCCTGCATTATCAAAAATCAATGTTTCTTCGTTAAAGTAAAAGGCAAATGGATTTTCTTCCGAATCAATGGTTGCAATGAAAAGCCCGTCTTGTTTTTCGGAAATTTTGCTAATCGTACCACTCACTTTAAAATAATTGAATTGATGCTCCGCCTTTACTTCAACCGTTTCATTTGGATTCATTGCTTGCGCTTCTGCATTAAAAGGCAATATGGTCAAGCTGCCCATAAGCGCCAAAGCACAAAGGCACGACAAAGTTTTCTTCATACTCTCTCCCCTTTCTATTTCCGTTTTCGTATTATTAGTCGAATGATAATGGAAAAAGTTACAATGGAGCACATGAAAATTTTTATCAAATATCAAAAACGAGGCTGGGACATAAACCAAAAATTATAGGGGCAGCTGCAAGAGTTTTGATAAAAAATTGAACTAACGAAAAATTGATTGGAGTGACGGGGCGAGTTCCTGTCGCGCACGCTTAGTCATAAAGCAAAGTTTTCCTGCGACGAGCCCTCTCGAGACCACGAGGAGCGAAGGAATGAATCAGAGGAGAGTCTAGCCGGGCCCGCGGAAAGCGTCCCCGGAACGGAAATCAATTTTTATTAACATATCAAAAAAGAGGCTGGGACAAAACCCCCTCTAAAATGGAAACAGCCCATGAAATTTTGGAATGAAATTTCATGGGCTGTTTTTCATTTTTTCAATAAAAAATAAGGACCTCTTCTGTTAAAATTAAGTTACCACCAAAACCAACAGAAAGAAGGGTCCTTATGTTCAAATATTATAACATGAATCAATTAGTTTTGCCTCTAGATTTAGAAATAAAATTACAAGAAAATGATATTGCCTTCCACATTCACCATTTAGTTGAAAGTATTCCAGATGAAGCCTTCCAGCCGTT
>NZ_CP036528.1:1644779-1715038 GCF_004331915.1 Ureibacillus thermophilus | reverse complement strand
AACCAAAAACAATGGGGATAAATGGAAAAAAGGAGAATTTGAGTTGGCTCAAATTCTCCTTTTTCCTATCTAGAAGCTAGTTTTGTCCCAGCCTCTTTTTTTAGATTTGTCCAAACCTCTTTGGCTTTTAAGCTCCCACTTTTTGTAATTGTTGATAAATTTCTTTCCATACTGCTAAGCGGCTTTCTTCTTGCAATAGCAAGCGCTCTGTTTGAATTTGATTCATGGCCTGATGGTAAATATGCTTGCGCAATCGTTCCGCTTCCTTAGCAATTTGCTCACGGGCCCAATCCATGATTCGTTGTTTTTCCTCTTCTAAATATTTTTCTGCATCTGGTTTTGTCATATCTTCCAATGCTTGTTTTAAATGCTCCTTCTCATTCTTTTCAAAGAAGGATTTCGTATTTTTAAAGTAAGATTTTACGGAAGCATATTTGTTAAAGTCTTCAAATGGGCCTTCAAAATCCAATAATTGCGCATCTTCAAATTCATAAGCGATGAATGAAAAACTTGGGTTCATTTCTTTTAATGAACGGCTTTCCTCTTTAAACCGCTCTTTAATTTGTTTTTGAATAAATTGGCTAATACGGAAGTTCGTTACCCGAAGTTCTTGGGCAAAGTCAAATTTTAATGAACTCAACGTTTCTTTAAGCGCTTTGCTTAAAGCTTCCTGCGGCGACATAGCTGCAAAAGTGGATGGATTATAACTTTCTCTAAAGAAGTCTGGATAACGGTAATATACCCGTTGCAACACATAGTATAATAATTCATCCAACTCTTGTTTCGTATCGCTTTCAATCATGCTAGTAGACGCACTGCTGTAATGCTTCTCTACATAATTTTCTAATTGGGCGAGTTCTTCTAACCGCTCATCTTTCCGTTTTAAGTTTTCCTCTGTTTGTGTAATTAAATCTGATAAACGTTGATGAGTTTTTTCCACTTCCTCATGAAGCGCTTGAATGGCAATGGATGCAAGGTCTTCATTTAAAAAGCGGTAAAACGCCTCTTCAAATTGCTGCATGCCTGATGAATATTCCGCTTTTTCCTGCTTTTCTCGCAAAGCAAGCAAACTGGATACACCGTACAATTTAGGGAAGCGGATGCCAAAGCGCTGCAATTCATTGCGTACGTATGCTTTTACTTCTTCCGCTTCTTCTTCATCTTTCGCTAAGTCGATGGCATTCACAATAAAGAACATTTTATCCAATTCAAAGGCATCTTTTACGCGGCCTAATTGAATCAAAAATTCCCGGTCAGCCTTCGCAAAGGCATGATTGTAGTATGTGACGAAAAGAATTGCGTCGGCATTTCGGATATATTCGAAAGCCACCCCTGTATGGCGGGCATTGATGGAATCTGCTCCCGGTGTGTCGACAAGGGTTACACCCATGCGCGTTAAAGGACAATCATAATAGAAGTTGATGTTATCGACAAAGCAAGAGCGCCGTTCTTCCGCAACAAAGCGTTCAAATTCTTCCCGATTGACGCGAAGAACTTCACCAAGTTTTTCGACATATGTTGGATATCCCTCTTTATAAGCGCGTATAAAGGATTTATGAACATTGAGGCGCTCATCTTTCAGCTCCACATTCAATGCTTCATCGGCCCGATTATACGCCTCTTCAAGCGAGCCTACCGCAAGGCCGATTGCTTCATATGCGAATTGAATATCCTCCAGCATTTGTTCTTTTGTTTTTAGTTGCACATCGGCTGTTTCATGATGATGCTGTTCATCAACAGGCCGTATTTTATTGATGGCTGCTGTTGTCGGGTTTGGAGAAACCGGCAATACTTTTTCACCCATCAACGCATTGGAGAAACTGGATTTACCCGCACTAAATGCGCCGAATAAGGCAATTGTAAAGTCTTTATGTTCAAGTCTTTCTACTTTTTTCAATAAGAAGTCTGCCACTTCTTCAAATCCTTCAACTTGGCGGACGAGTTTGGCTGTACGCACTGCGCTTTCAACGACTTCTTCTCCTTGCACGGAAAGACTTGTACGTTCTTCTTGCCCTTCCACAAACACTTCTTCTTTCTCTTCTTTTTTCAACATGGAAGGGTCGAACAATCGGACTTCTTTTAATTCTTGTTCGAAACGGTTTTCCCATTGGGCTTTTTGTTTTTTCGCATCATCTCTCGTATTTTTGGAAGCATGTACAAGCTGTCTTTCCAAAAATTCTTTTTGTTCATCTATTCTCACAATGCTTTGAATCGCTTTCGCTTTTTTCTCTAAATTTTTTAATTTTTGCTGAACTGGTGCTTGAGCTGTTTCACTGATTTCTTTTAAGATCGGAATTTGGCTTTCCTTCCAAGCATCCGTTTCACGAATGAAGTAGCGGCGGGTTGCTTCCCTTACACGATTGGCAAAGTTCAACACCGCATCTCCAGTTACAATGGCGTTTTTTTGCACACAATCTTCAATAAGACTAAATGGCACATCAAAAGCCATTGCATCGATTTCGCTTGCCCTTTCATCTGTCAATGCGCCGACATCTTTCAACTGTTGTTTCATCAAAGTTTTCATGTGGCCGATGATTTGGGATTGCAAAATGCTTTGATATTGGTCATACACATCATTTTTGCGGCGTTCGATTTCTTCCTGGGTTTTCTTTTTCCAGCCGAATAGACCGCCTACTTTAAATCCTTCCTGTTGGCTTTCCAAATAAAGCCGCAATTTCTCCCGGAAATCTGCAGGGATAATCGCCGCATTTTCAAGCAATTCATTCCGCTTTTCTTTGAAGCTTTCTTCCCAATTTTCAATAGAGAAAAGCGCCGTCTGCAATTTCAATTTTTCATATTGCTCTATAATATCTTCGCGATTTTCCCATTCATCTCGTGATAAAATGTCTGCATGCTCTTCAAAGAGGGAGTTTTTCTCCTCTTCTAAATAGGCTAAATGTTCACTTTGCATTTTTTTCAATGTATTTTCGGCTGTTTCAATCAAACGTTCTTGCCAATGATCCATGGAATCCATGACAATGTTTTTGACTTTCTCAAAATCATTGTGCGGATGATCAAGCTGCTTTAGCGATGTGAAGAAAATGCCTTTTGGCTCCACTCCCCATGCTTTAAAGGAGTTGTAAACCGTTTCTTTATATTCTTCAAAGGAAAGCTCCTGTTCGTTGTGCTTATCGATTTGGTTTACAATCAAGTACACATTCGGATTGTATTTCATTAATTGTTTCGTAAATTGAAAGTTTAATTCTGATTGCACATGGTTGTAATCCATCGTATAAAAGACGATATCCGCAATATGCAATGCAGATTCTGTACTCATGCGGTGAGCATCATCTGTGGAATCGACTCCCGGAGTATCCATTACAGTTACACCAACAGGCAATTTCGAATCTTTATGCCCGATTTCGATTTGAGTTACAAGCTCTCCGTTTTTGCTAAGCTCTTTCACCGTTTTTATATCGTAGCCAGCTTCAAATTTCACAGGCTTATCATTTTTCATGTAACAAATGGCAAAATCTTCATCCGATTTATGCACCTTTACAATGTTGGCACTCGTCGGAATCGGGCTAGATGCTAAAATATCTTCACCGGATAATGCATTAATCATGCTGGATTTTCCCGCAGAAAAGTGGCCGGCAAATCCAATGACATATTCTTTTTGCAATAGTTTTTTCGCAAATAGATGAAGTTTTTCCATGCGTTCTTCATCTTCATTTTGCTGAAAGATTATGTATTGGATGGCTGCTTGTTCTAACAGTTGCTCTAATTTTTCATCAAAAGTACCCATGCAATAAATACCCCTTTGACTTCATTTTGTCACAATTATAATATTAACACGGTTTCAATGCAAAATCGCTATAAAATCGAAAAGATTCCGGGAAAAAAGAGATTTTTTTAAATAAAAATAGTGCCCCTCTATAATGGTTGGCACTATTTTGTCACGTTTTTCAAAATGTATGTCCCGATCCAACAGTAAATGGCAAAGGCCAGGGCAATGAATAAGTAAACCATTCAAACATTCCCTTTCTTTTTGAGAATCTTTATCAATGATTATATAAAAAAATAAAAATAGATGAAACCCTTTCTCAATTAAAAGGAAAATGAATTATTTGAATCCCCAACATTTACCATGTTCCTCAATTGATTAAAAAAGCAGTATTAACAATACTTCTATTGCTGTTTCCGCTAACAAACAGAAAATGGCCAACAAAAACAGCAAAAAATAAAGAATTAGCTTTCACAGTAATTTCACATTTCCATTCTAGAACTGTGATTTTTATCACATCTTAGCCTTATTATTTTTATTATGATGAATCTGAAGTAACTTATAGAGATTTAGGAGGGAGAGACATGGCAAATCCTAAAAAGCCTTCATCTGAAGAAGATTTAAAAGGTACTCTAATTGCAACCTTTGGTGTAGGTATTATTATTATCATCTTCTGGGTAATTGCATTCGACCTGTACATTGGACGCTTCTAAACACTTGATGTCGAATGCAATACTTAAGTTGGGAGGGAAAACAATGGAGATACACAAGTATGAGAAATGGTGGTTAGTATTTGGTACAGGAACACTTATCGTATTCCTTATCATCCTTGGTGTCAGCGCATTCCATAGCGGGACTCATCCAAATAATTCAAAATGGATCATCAACTATGAAAATGTTGATGAAATTGAACCGTTTAATAACCCTGGGGTTCACAAAGTAGAAGGAAAAGATTGGGATTATGAAGTTGTACTTGTTGCTCAAGCATTTGCTTACAATCCAATGGAAATTGAAATCCCAGTTGGTTCTAAAGTGCGTTTCATTGCAACTACAAAAGACGTTATTCATGGCTTTGAGGTTGCAGGCACAAACATCAACTTGATGCTTGAACCTGGTTATGTATCTGAAAAAATTACAACTTTAGATAAAGCTGGAACGTATACAATTGTATGTAACGAATATTGTGGTACAGGTCACGCATTGATGTACTCTACGTTAAAGGTGGTGGACCCAGATGACAACAACTAAGGAAACAGTGCAAAAATCTGTATCTTCAGGTTTAAAAAATGTTGATCGAAAAGACGGAAAATTAGCATTAGCTTATATTTATGTTGCATTCATAGCCGTATTTTTAGGTGGTACAGCTGGACTTTTACAAGTTTTAGTTCGTTCTGGTGCCTATGAACTTCCTAGTTTTCTTAACTACTATCAAGTATTGACAGTTCACGGCGTTTTACTCGGACTTGTTTTAACAACTTTCTTCATTCTTGGTTTCCAAACAGCTGCTGTCAGCCGCACTAGCGGTACATTCACTGATAAACAACGCACAATCGGCTGGATTGGTTTCTGGGTTGCTACAATTGGTTTAGTGGCAGCAGCAGCTATGATTCTTACAAATGAAGCTTCCGTGCTTTATACATTCTATGCACCATTGCAAGCACACGTTGTATTCTACCTTGGTTTAGCATTCGTTATCGTCGGTTCTTGGATTACTGGTGCTGCGCAAATTATGCGTTTTGTGCAATGGAAAAAAGAAAATAAAGGTCAATCATCACCATTGCTTTCTTTCATGGTCGTTGTCAATAACTTCTTATGGTATGTTTGTACATTAGGTGTAGCAATTGAAGTATTAGTTCAATTAGTGCCATGGTCTTTAGGTTTGGTTGAACGTGTTGACGTATTATTATCTCGTACTCTATTCTGGTATTTTGGTCACGCATTAGTTTATTTCTGGTTATTGCCAGCTTACATGGTTTGGTATGTAGTAATTCCAAAAATCATTGGCGGAAAAATCTTCTCTGAATCTTTAGCAAAACTTGCATTCATGCTATTCTTGATTCTTTCAGTGCCAGTTGGTATCCACCACCAATTCATGGAACCTGGTATTGATGCATTATGGAAATTCATTCAAGCATGTTTAACATTCTTCGTTGTTGTTCCATCTTTAATGACAGCCTTCTCCATGTTCGCAACATTTGAATTGCGAGGACGCGAACTTGGCGGAAAAGGTGTATTCGGTTGGTTTAAAAAATTGCCATGGAACGATTCAAGATTCTTGCTTCCATTTATCGGTATGGTTGCATTCATTCCTGGTGGTGCTGGCGGTATCATCAACGCTTCTTACCAAATGAACGAACTTGTGCATAATACAATTTGGGTAACAGGTCACTTCCACTTAACAATTGCTACTGCTGTTGCATTAACATACTTTGGTACAGCATTCTGGTTAATCCCTCACCTAAATGGTAGAAAATTAACAAAACGTGCAAACAGCATGGCAAACTGCGTTGGTATCTTATGGGCTATTGGTATGACAATCATGTCAAGCTCCATGCACATTGCAGGTTTATTAGGAGCACCACGTCGTTCTGCTTACTCCGAATACGGCGGTTCAGAACAAGCAGCTGAATGGATTTCTTACCAAGTAGCTCAAGCAATTGGTGGTTCAATCCTATTCATTGCAATCTTAGTAATTACTGGATTAATCATTTACCTAGCATTCTTTGCACCAAAAGGCGAGCAAGATTTTCCTGTTGCAGAAGTTGCACCAGGAGCAGCAAAAGTTCCAGCTTCTCTTGAAAACTTCAAACTCTGGGGCGTTATCATGATTGCAGTTATTATCTTCGCTTACACAATTCCAATCATTGATATTATTAATACATCCCCAGTTGGTTCTAAAGGATTCAAATTGTGGTAAAAGTCTAATTCAGGGCTTGTCTAAAAAGTCCATAAAAACAGAGCGAATGGAGAAAACAATGAGTTTTTCCATTCGCTCTGTTTCCTTATTTTTGAAATTGGTTTGGGAATCCAGCTATATGAAAACCGCCATCAAGACAATCAACAAATACATCAATTACGTCGAGAATACGCTAAAGTACGATTATAATAACGGCATTTTAGAGGGGATTAATAACAAAATCAAAGTGATTAAACGCATTTCTTTCGGTTATCGATCCTTCTATCACTTTAGAAACCGAATATTCATTACCCAAAACTTAGCGAAAATAAAAACCGCTTAGGGGAACCTCGAATTTCCCCTAAGCCATCCGATTACATATTACCAAATAATGTCACTAAAATTTATTCACCAACACCATTTGACAAAGAACCCAATGAAAAAGCTCTCCAATGATTGGAGAGCTTTTTCATTGTAAAAGTTTAGAATTGCCAAATTTGGATATTCAACGGTTTTCCCATCATAGCGATTTCTATAAGCCATGTTCTGTTCCTGCGTACTCAAGCAGCGTTCGCCTCGTACTGTCAGGGGTAATCATCTATCTACGGGAAGATCCATTCTTCCCGTCCCTCCCTCCGTTCATTTCCTTCGGGAGAGCGCCCCTACCATAATTTGGGTTTCTCACTCGTGGGGTTTACCGCGTTCCACCTTCACCGTTTCCAGTGAAGCTACGTCACTGTGGCACTTTCAGGAAGCCTCGACCATATCGCAAAAAGCAACTTAGGTCTTACTTCCGCCGTCAAAGCTAAAACAGCTTTGCCTTACCTTATTTTTTCGGTAAGCACGAACACTACGGTCATCTCAGATCCGTGTGAGCATGGACTTTCCTCTACAAACAAAAATTGTTTGCAGCGATTACCCGAAATCACTATGATGTACATATTATTATACTAAACAAATGCTTGAAATCAATATGAGATTATTATCAATCGTACAATTTATTGCCAAATACATGCTTTTCCAAATTCGATAATCTCTTTAAAATATCGAAATTCGTATTTCCTGCAAATTGGGGAGATTGTTGTTTTTTTGCCGCTTCCAGTTCTTTTTTCAACCGGGCGTTCTCTTCCTGCAGCTCTTTAATAATTTTATTGAAATTGTCGTAATCTTCCATGATAATATCTAAAAATTCATCGACTTCATCAATATTATAGCCTTTCATTTGTCTCTTAAATTCTTTTTCCAATATCATCTTGGAATTTAATTTGATTTCCATCCACATCGCCCTTCCATCGATACATACGTACTATATATTATACCACATGCATCCTTTATCAAGGACAAGAAAGCACCATAAAATTGTATTTTTTTGCATTATTCGACGTGTTTTGAATAGAAATTTTGTCAAACTTTGCGCTTGCCTGGGAAATGATTCATTATATTTAAGAGTATTTCCCCCTTTTTGTTTTTAAACGCTGCAATCGTTTATCCCATTTTTCCAAGCGGCTTTTCTTTTGCTTTTCACTTAGAAAATCCGACTCCTGAAGCATTTCAATTCCTTTTATTGTATACTGCATTGCCTTTGAAACATCTTTCATTTGATGTTCATAAAGCATTGCCAATTGTTCATATGCCTCTAATTTTTTTCTCCCATCAATTGTATGAATAGCCTTTTGAAAAGATACAATCGATTCTTTGAATTGTTTGTTGCGTTTTTGCTGAAAGGCCAAATAGTAATAAGCAAGCCCCGTTTCCTTTTCATCAAAATGTTCCGTTACAGTTAACAAGACTTGCTCGCTTTGCTTCAGTTCCTTTAAATCTTTATACCATTTCCCAATATTGGTGTAAGTAATGGCTTCATCTTGCAGCTGTTGATCCAGAAGAAGTTTGGTTGAATGAATGTAAAGCACAATTAGCGACAAGATATCCCATTCATTATGTTGAAGTACTTTCATCAGTCCAGTGGCATCTCCACTTTTCACTGCATCCGCATAAATGATTGGTGCAAGAAATCCAGGAATATCGTTTTCCCGTTTAAATCCCAACTTTTCTTCTTCCACCTTCATTAATTTAACCTTTTCTAAATGATTTTTCCATATTCGTTTAGAACTATGAAATAGATCTATTTGTCTAGGAATTTGCAGTTTCGGCAAATAGTTTTTATGGAACGTCCAGCGCATCTGAAGCATCGGCCAATCAAAACTTTTTCCGTTGTATGTCACAATCGTATATCCTTGTTTCCACAACTTTGATTCAAATAAAAAAGCAGCTTCATTCGCTGGATCAGCCAGCACATATTGATTCAGCACAAATTCCTCTTCATCCACTTCAAGAAGACCAAGAAGAAAAATGTGTGTGCCAACACCTTTTAATCCGGTGGTTTCCGTATCAAAAAACAACACCTTTTCTCCATAATGGATGGCATAGGGATGTTCCAAGTTTGCTTTCTCCCATTTTTCTACCACATGAAAAAATTGTTCCAATTTATATCGTCCATGTTTATATGAAATAGGATACCGAACTTGTCTTTTTACAAGGACTCCAAAATCATTTTCCACGATGGAAAGGCCGGCCTTTTCCCATTCATCTATGTGGGCCGGCTTTTCAGGCTTTGGATAGGAAGGTTTAGGACATTCTTCTGTTTTCTTTTTTCCAAGCATTTTTTTTAATTGCATTATTTTATTTTCATAACTCATCCGATCACATCATTTCATTAAAAATTATGTTCAACACTTTTACAACCCGCTCTTTCCCATCACTTAAACTGTCTTGAGCTCCGATGCAAGATGGGCAGCCATGTTGGCACGGGCAGGATTGTATATGTTGAATCGTCAATTCTAAAATTGGAACGAGCAAATCATAAACTTTTTCGCTTAATCCAATTCCTCCAGGATAGCTGTCGTAAATGAATAAAGTTGGTTTTTCATAATGGACGGACTTCACTTGAGGCACTACGTTGACATCTTTCCTGTCGCATTGAATATATAATGGGATGAGTGAACCGATGGCGTAGCTCGCCCCAGTTAAGGCATCCGTAAGCATTTCTTCCGACCAATTTTCTGGTAATTCAAAAGAAAGCCACGTTGCATTTGTATGCATTTCCATCGGCGGAATATGAATTTTTCCTGAACCAATATTATCCAGCGTTGTCATGTGGATTTTTTTGAAAATAGTAGGAATTGCTACCAAACTTACATCGCCGTAGCTTACCGATACACATTTATAGGAAGCAGTTTTGTCCTCGCTTAATATTTTTAATTCCACCGCCAAATTTGCATCGGTATAGTAATTGACATCCACTTCGCGAACATACGCTTTCTTTTCTTCCCAATCGAGTTTTTCCACTTGATATTGGACACCTTGGTGAAGATAAATGGCTTCTTCGTGCAAAAGGGTCATCGCTGAAAACGTATCCATTTCCCCAATGACTTTTGTACCTGCAGGAATGGTTTGGTCGATAATGACGACATTTTCTTCCGCAGTTGAACGCAAATTCACATCATGGGCAGGGAAGCGGTCGCTCATCCAATAAAAATGGGCATTCGTTTTGACGAGCACCCCTTCTTCCTGCAAATATTCAAGCAGCTCTTCAACTTCAAATTCACCATAGGAATCAGATGACGAAAAAGGCAATTCAAATGCTGCACATTTTAAATGGCTCATTAAAATAAGAATATTGTCCGGATTAATAAGCGCCTCTTCCGGAGAATTGCCAAGCAAATATTCCGGGTGTTGGATGATATATTGATCTAGTGCTGTGGAATTGGCTACATAAATGATTAATGCGGATTCCTGCCTTCTTCCCGCTCTCCCTGCCTGCTGCCATGCACTTGCAATATTGCCGGGATACCCGGTCATAATGCAAGCTTGCAGTTGTCCAATATCGACCCCTAATTCAAGGGCATTTGTACTTACGACAATTTGAATCGTTCCATCTCTCAACCCTTTTTCAATTTGGCGACGCTCTGAAGGTAAATAGCCGCCGCGGTAGCCTTGGATGGATTCGTCGTTGATTTTATGTTTCGTTAACTCCTTTAAATAGGTGACTAGCCTTTCCACCGTCACCCGGGATTTGGCGAACACAATCGTTTGAATGCCAGCCTGATACAGCCGTGCTGCTAAACTGCTCGCTTCCAATACCGAACTTCGCCGAACCCCAAAAGTTTTATGGATGATTGGAGGATTGTAAAAAATAAAAGTTTTCTTTCCAACCGGCGCTCCGGATTTAGCGATGAGTTCATGTTTTGTATTCGTTAATTTTTCCGCCAACTCTTTAGGATTTTTAATAGTTGCGGAAGTACATATAAAAATAGGATGGCTGCCATAAAATTCGCAAATGCGTACAAGCCGCCGCAATACGTGGGCTACATGGCTGCCAAACACGCCTTTATATGTATGGAGTTCATCAATGACAATAAACTGTAAATTTTCAAATAGCGAAACCCATTTTGTATGATGGGGCAAAATTCCGGAATGAAGCATATCGGGATTCGTCATGACAATATGACCTGCTTTTCGAACCTTTTGCCGAATGCTTGGAGCAGTATCTCCATCATATGTATAGCAATATATTTCCTCGCCCATTGCATCAATCAGCTCATTCAAGTCGGTCTTTTGGTCTTGCGCCAATGCTTTTGTAGGAAATAAATAAATTGCCCGGGCAGATGGGTTTTCAAGAATTTTTTGAAGCACGGGCAAATGATAGCACAGCGATTTTCCGGAAGCTGTTGGTGTAATGGCCGTAAAAGATTTTCCTGCAAGGGCTAAATCAAAGGCTTCGCGTTGATGGGTGTACAACTTTTCAATCCCCCGCTCAATCAACGCCTTTTTTAGGGATGGATGCAATTGCTCTGGAAAATCTGCATATTCCCCTTCTTTTCCATCGATGGTTACAATATGAGCAATATTTTGTCTTAATTCCTCATCCAGCTGCCATTCCCGAATAAGTTCATCAATGGTTGTTTTCTTCTTCACGATTTTTCTCCTCCAAATCTCTTAACAAAGTTGAAAGGATAAAACTTACAGAATGCACCGATTGAAAAAATCGTTTCTTGCTCGTTTCTTTATAAAAGGATTCAACTACAAATTTATCCATTGATTCTACAACATTTTGAATTTATTGAACATGAATATATTTGGGGCGATGTTCTTCAATCCATTGAATCGCCAACTCTTTCCAATCTATAAGCAATTGGTGTATTTCGTCTGCATACGGCTTTACTTCTTCAAAAAAATTTGGTGTGGCGCCAAGCTCCCGCATTTTTAAAAAACGATTTCTTGACGCATCACACTCTTCCATCAACTTTCTTGTCAATTCTAACAAACTCATAAGATAGATACCTCTTACTTCATAGTCTATCAAAATCTATTCTAATTCACTATCCATAGGGGAACAAGTATTCTTTACATCAACATTCTTTTCTGCTAAGCTTACTTTCTGATGAGTGGAAACAATTTGAGCAAAAAATTGGTCATTCATCATAGCTCGCTCATTTTCTAATTTAGCTGTCATCAATTCATCTAAACAATCGATTTGGGATAAAAGCAATTGAAATTTGTTCATACCATTCCTCCTTCTTATTTTATTGGATAATTCCATGCAAGGAGGGAAAAACCTTTCGACTTGTCAAAACTAGACATCGTTAGCTAAAAGAACAATTTTTTCGATCATTTTTTATGTTAAACTAATTACGAGATTTGGATATCATTTTTTTAGAGGGTGATTGATGATGCTTAAATATCCAAACGGAAAACCTTATAAGCCGAAAAATGAAGCACCAAAAATTCGCACGAAAAAAAACAAAGATTTCTCTTACAGCAATCGGGGGAAAACCCTCGAAGAAGAAATTAATGAAACAAACGCATACTATTTAAGCAGGCAAATCGCTATCATACATAAGAAACCTGTTCCAATACAAATCGTCAAAGTAGAGTACCCTAAAAGAAGTGCTGCTGTCATTCGGGAAGCATATTTTCGCACTCCTTCCACAACGGATTATAATGGTGTTTGGAACGGCTACTATATCGATTTCGAAGCAAAAGAAACGGAAAGCACATCATCTTTTCCATTGAAAAACGTACATGAACATCAAATCACCCATATGAAAAATGTAGTGAATCAACAAGGCATTACCTTTACCATTGTGCGATTTTCAAAGCTGAACCGATACTTTTTGCTTCCCTTTTCCGTTTTGTACGAAGCATGGTGCAACATGAAAGAAGGAGGAAGAAAATCGATACCGATTGAAACCTTTGAAACGAAAAGTTACGAGATCATTCCAGGTTACAATCCTCGAATTGATTATATAAGCATCATTAAAAATTATATTTGCAACAAAGAATGTTAGTTTAAAAAAGCGAGGCGATAGCATTGAGCGAAAATAGACGTTCTCGATCAGAACTAAGAAAAATGCGAGCATCAAAGCAAAAAAGAAAAAAACAAACACCCATGAAAAAATGGTTGAAATGGGGAATTATCTCCATTCTCTCCCTTTTTCTTGCGGGATCCGTTTTTGGAGCTGGACTGTTCATTTATTACGCAAGTTCTGCGCCAGAACTTAATGAAGACTTGTTAAAAGATCCTATTTCTGCAGAATTTTATGATATGAACGGAGAACCTTTTGCCACATTCGGGGTGGAGAATCGAAAATACGTTGACTATGATGACATTCCACAGGAAATGATTGATGCGATTCTTGCAACAGAGGACTCAAGATTTTTTGACCATTTTGGTATTGATGTATTGCGCCTCGGAAAAGCCGTTTTAGCAAACGTGACTGGCGGTTTTGGATCCCAAGGTGCAAGTACTATTACCCAACAGGTCGTGAAAAACTCATTTTTAAGTAATGAAAAAACATTGAAACGTAAAGCCCAAGAAGCATGGTTAGCCATTCAGCTTGAGCGCATATACAGCAAAGAAGAAATTTTTGAAATGTATTTTAATAAAGTATTAATTTCGGGAAACATTTATGGTTTTGCTACAGGCGCGGAGTATTTCTTCGGAAAAGAGCTGGATGAATTGGAATTGGATGAAATTGCGATGCTGGCAGGTATGCCGCAAAGTCCAAACAATTACAATCCTTTTAAAAATCCTGAAAGGGCACAGAAACGCCGCGATATCGTTTTAAGCCTTATGGTTCAACACGGCAAAATCACTAAAGCGGAAGCGGAAAGTGCGAAAAAAGTCGATGTCACTTCCCGCTTATTGCCTGAAGAACATAGAAAAAGCGTTGCCGGCACAAAATATGATGCTTTCTTGGATATTGTGTTAAATGAAATTGAAGAAAGAGATCCAAGTTTACTTTCAGAGGGCATCAAAGTTTACACAACCCTCGATCCAAAAGCTCAAGAAGTGGTCGAAAACATAATGAATAATAACAGCAATTTCCCAACGGAAACTATACAATCAGGGGTTGCAGTCGTTGATACAAAATCCGGGGCATTAAGAGCTGTTGGCGGCGGACGAAATTATGGGGCAGGCAGAAGCTACAACTATGCTGACGATACAAGAAGACAGCCGGGCTCCACAATGAAGCCGCTTATTGCCTATGGTCCTGCCATTGAGCATTTAAAATGGTCGACTGGCAAAACCATTGTGGATGAACCTTATCAATATTCCAACGGGAAAAAATTTGGCAACTGGGACGGAAAATATTTTGGCACAATTACCGTCCGAGAAGCGCTATATGCTTCCAGAAACGTTCCAGCAGTGAAAACCTTCCAAGAAGTCGGCGCAAGGGAAGCAAAAGAGTTCATTTCTAAATTAGGCATTGATGCTGAAAAAGTGTATGAATCTGATGCCATTGGCGGCGGCGGTATTCACTTATCACCAATCCAATTAGCTAGCGCCTATGCAGCTTTTGGAAATAACGGCGTCTATAATAAACCGTATACGATTAAAGAAATCGTCTTCCGCGACGGTTCGAAAATCACAACTAAACAAGAACCTGTTGTCGCTATGAACGACTATACGGCATATATGATTACAGATATGCTCCGAGATGTCGTAGGCAATAAACCAAACGCTACAGGTACAGCAGCAAGAGTTCCCGGATTAGACATTGCGGGTAAGACAGGGACAACAAACTATGATTCCGAAGACTTTAGTAAATTTAATTTACCAAGTTCAGCGGTGCCGGATTCATGGTTTGTCGGATACACAACAAACTACTCTATTGCCATTTGGAGCGGTTATGAAAAACGTTCAGATCCAATTACAACATGGGATGAACGCCGTCTTCCACAAGTATTGTTCAACAAAATCATGGTCGAAATTTCTGAAGGAAAACAAACAAAACGATTTACAAAACCGAATTCTGTTGTAGAAGCAACGATTGAAGTCGGAACTGAACCGTTAAAATTGGCAAGCAAAAATACACCAAGCGATAAACGCCGTACAGAATTATTCGTCCGCGGAACAGAACCGACAGAGGTTTCCGATGAATATGAAAAAGAAGAAATCCCCGTACCATTTAATTTACAAGCTGTGAATCCAGCCTTTGGTATTGTCGACTTATCATGGGACTTCACTGTACCAGAAGATTACGAAGATTCAACTGTTCTATATGAAGTATCCATGAATTCCGATGATGGAAAATCGAGCGTTGTCACGACTACTGCTGATAAACGAGCAACCTTTACTGGAGTTGAAGCTGGAAGAACATACACATTTACGGTTGTAGCCATCATTGGTGATGTCCGCAGTTCTCCTGCTTCTGTAACAATTACGATTGATGGCGATATTGAAGAGCCGGAAGTAGATTCCCCAGACGGAGTTGTTGAACCAACACCGCCAAATCACAATAACGGCAATGGAAACCAAGGAAAACCAAACGGAAACAACAATAGTGGAAACAACAGCGGAAATAATAGCGAAAACAATAATGGCAATAAAAACAACAATAGTAATAACGGAAATAATAACCCAAATACCGGTAATGAAAACACCGGAAATCCAAATGAGACTGGAAATAATAACGGTGTCAACCCACCTACAGAGCCGACTTCTCCAACAACTGAAACACCATAAAGTAATTGAAAAAAGAGGCAAGTGGAATACGCTTTTCCCCTTGCCTCTTTCTTTTTGAATTTTGAACTAAACACTTATTCTAATGCCTTTTTTCTTCCCAACAAAGCAATATACAGCCCCACTATATTCGGTAAAACGGTTATAAATAAAATCCATATATTTTTCATCCATATAGCAATTATTGTAAGAATACTAGTTGATATAACCATGATCGTAATACCCATCATTATTGGCGAAATTTGGAATGGCTCTGGCCTTGATAAATTGATGGTTAAAATGGCTCCAATCACGCCCCAACTACCTATATGAATGAACGTCAACATCGCCAACACCATTGGAACGCTCATTTCAACACCAAATATATTCAAAGAATATAATAAATACAAGACAAAAATAGTCAGATACCAGGAGTAGGATCTTGCCGTTTTCCATATGTGTTGGTAAAATTCATCCAGGCCTCGGTTCTTTTTTGCCAGCTTGCGGCCAAACCACCAGCCTATTAAACCACATATCAATCCCCCATATAATCCAATTATGCCACCAATTGCGTCTAACGTCATTCTTCCCCCTCCTCCTCAAAAATAAAAACTTCTTCAATCTTTAAGTCAAAAACTTTGGAGATATGATATGCCAATTCAAGGGATGGATTGTATTTGCCAGATTCAATTGCAATAATGGATTGGCGTGAAACACCAATTTTTTGTGACAATTCCTCCTGCGTCATATTCATCGCTTTTCGCAATTCTCGAATCCTATTCTTCATAACCCCTCCAAAAAGTAAAGTTTACTTTACAATTTTAATTGTATGTTAAGTATACTTTACATCTACTAAAATGTAAAGTATACTTAACTTTATTATGAAAATTTTTCTAAAAAAATAGTACAACCGCTTTTGGCTGTACTATTTCTGCACTCGGAGCCGCGCTAATCGCTTTTTCACTTCTTTAAACAATTCATCCAGCTGTACGTAGCAAGCATATTGGCCTGGTCTTGCTTTAATGAATTGAAAACGCTCCAACCCATTTAACGGCATTGCTTCATATGCTTCATGGAATTCAAGCTTTTCAGAATCTGTATCTGAAGCTTTGACCATCAATTCTTCAAAAAGGGCAATTCCTTGTTCCATTAAATTTTGAGCCATTTCTCTATTCCACTCGTCATGAGCCTGATAAATTTCTTTCGATAATTTGTCCCATTTCTGAAAATACGGTTCAATCTGGTCCTTTTGAATAGCTTCTTTTTTCACCCGAATCATTGTTTAACCAACCCTTTTTTCAACCGTTTTTGCCCTTCTCTGCACACATCTAACAGCGGGCATTGATGGCATTGAGGATTTTGGGCTTTGCAATGATATCTGCCAAAGAAAATTAATTGGTGATGGGTTTTGGACCATCTTTCCTTCGGCGTTTTTTTCATGAGCGTTTCTTCCACTTCCAACACGCTGTCCTTCCAACGGCATAAACCGAGCCGTTTTGTTACCCTTTCCACATGAGTATCAACTGCAATGGCAGGAATCCCAAAAGCCACAGACATAACCACATTGGCCGTTTTTCTTCCCACTCCCGGAAGCGAAGTCAGCTCTTCCCTTGTTTTTGGCACTTCTCCGTTAAATTCTGCAATCAATTTTTCGCATAATTTTTGAATATTTTTTGCTTTATTTCGATAGAGCCCAATGGAGCGAATATCCTGCTGCAACTCCTCTAATGGCACTGATAAATAATCTTCCGGTTTGTGATATTTTTGGAACAAATCTTTTGTTACTTTATTGACGAGCTGATCGGTACATTGGGCCGATAGAAGCGTTGCAATTAATAATTCAAACGGATTTTTATGTACCAGCTCACAGTGGGCATCAGGGAACATTTGATCGATGACTTCTAAACAATGTTCCCACTGCTTTTTTGTCAACATTTGATCTCCCCTATTCTCTTTCATCTAACCAATTGTAAAATGGCACTTTTTTGTGATTTTCCGGTGTGAATTGCTTTGGAGGGATGGAAGGTGAATTTTGTTTAACGAATTGTTCCCGTTGCTTTTCCACTTGTTGGATAGTGCGAATGTTTTTCTTTTTCCATTCGAATAAAATCCGGTCGATGTAACGAAAAGATAATTTTCCGGCGAGCACCGCTTCTTTTAATGCTTCCCGGATAATTTTTGGGGAATGCTGATCTTGATCCAGCCAAGAAGAAATCGTTTCAATTTCTATTGGGGAAAGCAAACGGCCAAATTCTTGTTCAAAAAGGGTAAAGATTTCTCCTTCCTCTTTTTTCTTTTGCTGCTCTTCTTGATGGATTGCTTGTTTATCAACGATATCCAAAATTCGATCCCATAATGGAAATAAGGAATATTTTTCATACAATATTCCGTTTGCGTCATATCCTTGGGAGATTTCTAAAAAACCCTTTTGAACGAGGCGTTCCAGTTTGGCTAGAATTTCTTCATCCGTATAGTGCATTCTCTCAGCCAACGCATTAGGAGTCGGAAAATAAACGTTTTCTGAATGAAAGGCCAATATTTGCAACAATAGCATGGCTTCATTATCCGAGATGCCTAATTTTTTATAATGGCGAAAAAAAAGCTCTGGGATGTTCACATTTTTTTGCTCAGTCCACTTACGGAGTCGATGATTTTGTTCCTTCACCGCCGTGACTCCTTTCATTAGAAAGTAAGCGCCCGTAAATACGGACGCCCTGATTTGGAAATTTATTATTCTTGCCAACGATCTTTTACAAATTTTTCGATGCGGCTTACTGCTTCTTCCAACAAGTCCAAAGAAGTCGCATAGCTGATGCGGATTGTGGAAGGCGCACCAAAGCCAGAGCCTGGGATGACTGCAACGTTTCCTTCTGTTAGCAATGCGCTTGCAAAATCATCCACTGAAGCAAAACCAGTTTTTGCAGCCGCCTCGCTTACATCCGGCAATAAATAGAAGGCACCTTGAGGTTTAACTACTTTAAAGCCAGGAATGGCATTTAATTTCGGATAAATGGCTTCTAAACGTGATTCAAAGGCTTTTCTCATCTCTTCTACAGAATCTTGCGGCCCATTATACGCTTCAATTGCTCCATATTGAGAGGCAGTCGTTGGATTGGAAGTAGAGTGAGATGCTAAATCGGTCATAGCTTTAATAATATCTGCGTCCCCTGCTGCATATCCGATTCGCCAGCCTGTCATGGAATGGGATTTTGAAACACCGTTAATTACGATTGTTTTTGCTTTTACTTCATCTGAAATTTGTGCAATGGAGAAATGCTCAGCACCATTGTATACAAGTTTTTCATAAATTTCATCTGAAACGATGAGAATGTTGTGTTCAAGGGCTACTTTTGCAATCTCTTCTAATTCTTCACGCGTGTAGAGCATTCCCGTTGGATTGCTTGGAGAGTTGATAATCAACGCTTTTGTTTTATCCGTAATAGCATTTTTCAATTGCGCAGCATTGATTTTGTAGTTTTGTTCGCTCGTTGTTTCAATATAAACAGGAACCCCGCCTGCAAGTTTTACTTGCTCAGGATAGGAAACCCAATATGGCGTTGGGATGATGACTTCATCGCCATCATTTAAAATAACTTGGAATAAAGTGTAAAGAACGTGTTTTGCACCAACGCCGACGATGATTTCATTTGGCTTATATTCCAATTGATTATCTCGTTTAAATTTTTCGATAATCGCTTCTTTTAGAGCCGGAAGCCCTCCAGATGGAGTATATTTTGTAAATCCTTTTTGCATTGAATCAACTGCAGCATCAATGATGTTTTGTGGAGTGTTAAAATCAGGTTCTCCGGCTCCAAGTCCAATCACGTCGATGCCTTGTGCTTTCATTTCTTTTGCCTTGGCAGTGATTGCTAAAGTTGATGATGGTGTTAAAGTTTTTACACGATTGGCCAATAATTCTTTCATTCCTAATCGACTCCTCTATAAATTCAAAATGCGTTTCCACCATTGTCCATCTTCAAACAAAATGTAGACATAGTTGAGTTTGTCCGATTTGTTAATATAAGCAATTTCCCAGACAGCCCCCGGTTCCTCATAGCCTAATTTTGTATGAAGCACTTTTTTAACATCTTTTTTTTCTAAAATCGAAATAGCCTCTTCCTCTGAAATGCCATCTTTCAATTCAACCATTTGTATCGATTTTTCTTCTAATGTAATTGGTACAAAAACGGCCTTCTCAACCCCCTCTTCATCAACGCCTAAAACGGTAACGTAAGGCTTATTGCCATTATATACATAAGCATCAGCAGCCGTTTTGATTAAGTTTGACGAGATTGCCAAATCTATTGCCTGCTGTTCAATTTTTGAGAATGGGCTTGATGCTTTCCAGAGGACTAAACTAGATATTCCAATAGTTAATATTAACACAAAACTTATGATAAAAATAATCCAATTTTTCATTTGAACACCTTGTTTTTCTATATGATGAAGAGTAGTTTACCCGCTACTTTTCTTCACTGCTATTATACCAATGTTGTAAATCTTTCACCATATGTTGTAAAGGGAGTTTTTCAATTTTAATGTTTGGAAGTGCTTTAAGAAATTCTGTGCCATAGGATTTTGTTTCAATTCGCCGGTCCAATACAATGAATGCCCCTTTATCCTTCGAAGAGCGGATGAGTCTTCCAAATCCCTGTTTAAATCGTAAAATGGCTTCCGGCAACGATAAGTCGGTAAAAGCATTTTGCCCATTTTCTTTTAAGATGGCTGCTTTTGTTTTAAATGTTGGTTCATCCGGAGAGGAAAAAGGCAATCGGACAATAATCACCGCACTTAAATCCTCCCCGGGCACATCGACTCCTTCCCAAAAACTGTTCGTGCCAAACAAGACGGACCGTGGAAATTTTTGAAAGGATTTCAATAGCCTCATCCGGCTGCCGCTTGTCACGCCTTGGGCAAATAATAAATAATCCTTCAATAATTCCGCCTCTTGAATAAGTTCTACAGTCCGTTTCAACATATCCTGGGATGTAAACAGCACAAAACAACGCCCCTCAATGGATTGCACAATTTGCGTCACGGCTGCTGCTACAGATTCAATATACTCGGATTGGGGAACTCCTTGGATATCCGGCATGTCTGTTGCAATATAGACTTTCGCGCCTCCGTAATAGTTTTGCGGCGCATTTAGCTTCAAAATTGGAACATCTTTTGCAATGCCTAATTGATTGGCGATAAACCGTTCATTGTTCGGAATGGTGAGCGTTCCTGAAGTCCAAATAATGCCCGCATTTTTTCTTAAAGAATGAAATAGTTTTTCGATGGATTCTCTAATTTCAATCGGTTTTTTATAAATGCGGATGCTGCCTGGAATTTGGCGGTTATCGCATTCAATCCAAAGGGCATAATGATTTTTTTCTATAAAGAAAAGTTCATCCCATTCCGCTAATTTCAGTTTCCATTCGCGAATCCAGTAATCCCATCGTTCTACAAGGAGTTTATTTTCCTTTGATAATTCATCAACATTTTGGCGAAAATGTATGGATGCTTGTTCGGCTAAATCAATCCAATGTTGCAAAGAGCGGGAAACTTCTTTTAACAAAGATGGATGAAATGATAAATCTTTCAAAAATGCGGTCCGTTTATAATCAAAATAAGTCTGCTTTTGATTTTTCATGGAGGAAACGATTGTCTCCATCACTTGCTCAAAAAGGTTGACCGTTTTTTGAAAAGACTTTTCCAACTGAATGAATAATGGTTTGGAAAATCGTCCTGTTTTCATAGCGGCTTTTTGAAAGATTTCAAAAAGCCCATCTTCTGAAGCAAGACCCATTTGGCCAAAATAATATTTCCATTGGGCATAAGAAAAAATCACTTGCTGGCGGTGGATGGCGGCCTGAATCAATTGATGGGCTTCATCGATAATCCACCCGTCAATCGATTGGAAAATAGGTTCAAGGCGCTCCAAATCAGCAAGCAGCATCGCATGATTAGTCACAATAATATCCGCATCCATACTTTCTTGAATGGCTCTTTCATAAAAATCAAAAGGGTTTTCGTTTCGGCGTTTTTTTCGGATTTTTTCAATCAAAAGCTGTCCTCCGCCGGAAAGATTCAATTCGCTTAAGTCCCCTGTTTCCGTTTTAGAAAGCCAAACAAGAATTTGCATTATGGTCAATGTTTCGTCATAGGAGTGCTCCCCTTGTTCAAGCAGCTGTTCAAATAATTCAATATCTATATAATTTTGCATTCCCTTTAGGAGGGTAGCATGAATCTTGATTCCGAAGACCTTTTCGATTTTCGGAATTTCTTTATATAAAAGCTGTTCCAATAAAACGGAAGTGTAGGTGCTGATGCATATTTTCTTTCCTTGCTGTTTGGCATAAATAAAGGCCGGCAGCAAGTAGCCCAAAGTCTTACCTACACCTGTAGATGCTTCAATCATCATTTCCTTTTTCTGTTCTAGCGTTTCCCAAATTGCATCCATCATTTGAAATTGTTCTGTTCTTTTTTCAAAATTTGGAAACTGTCTTGAAAGAAGCTCTTGTTTTTCTTCATCAGAAGAAGGATAGACTGTTTTTAAATCAGGTGCACTGGCAATGGGCGGTTTCTTTTTGAAAACAAGCTGATGATAATGGGCAAATTTGTCTTCATCTTCAATGGTTTTCCGCTTTATTTGCAATGCCTGAAATAACAAATGGGAGATATTTGATTTTAATTTAAAAGAATGTTTATGCAATTGTTCAATCGTTTGAACGGGAAGCATTAAAATTTCTTCCCAGCATTTTTTCAATAAAAGAGCTGTTGCCATTGCATCATCATCTGCACGATGGGCATGATGAAGGGGAATTTCCAAATCGTTTGCAAGATCGCCCAATTTAAAGCCCAGCGCTGTCGGAAAGAGTATTTTTGATAATTCTACAGTATCAATCTTCTTTCCCTTCCATTTTGAAAGTCCAGCCCGTTCAAATTCCTCTTGCAAGAACGATAAGTCAAAATCGGCATTATGGGCGACAAAGATGCCGTCCTGCAATCGTTCATAAATGTCCTCTGCATAATATTCAAAAGGAAAAGCGCCTTCAATATCGCGTTCTGAAATGTTCGTTAAGTCTTGTATATAAAAGGGAATGGACCGCTCTGGGTGGATAAAAGTCGTGAAAGTTTCTTCCACTTCCCAATTTCTCATAATGACCATAGAAATTTGAATAATTCGATCTCCTGCTTTTGGAGAATGTCCAGTTGTTTCCAAATCTACGATGACATATTTTTGATTATCCATTTATTTCTCAACTCACAATTGATTAGTTTAGCTATATGCGAATTGTAACATAGATATAAAAAATGCGAAAAGGTTTCAAACAACCTTTTCGCACCAACTTTCCTTAGTTAAATATGAATGCCTTTCCAGAAAACTGTGCGCGCTGCATCTCCTATCAATTCACTCTTTGTCGGATGCGGGAATATGATTTTTCCTAAATCCTCCGCAGTTCCCCCAGCCACTTTCACCGCAAGCATGGAATTCAAGATTTCCGTCGCCCCGTCTGCTACAACACAGGCTCCTAAAATGCGGTTATCTTTTTTGCTGGAGATGAATTTAATAAAGCCATCTGAATTCCCTTCCATCAGGGCTTTTGGGTTGAATTTAAATGGAAGTTTTGTCACAATTACTTCTTCTGGATTGACTTCATCTTCCATTACGCCAAAAGTTGCGATTTCCGGAGTAGAATAAACGCACCGTGGAATAGCAGATTGATCGATTGGCTCAGGATGATTTCCAAGAATCGTTTCAATGACATGAATGCCTTCCGCACTTGCCGCGTGGGCTAATTGATACCCGCCGATAATATCGCCGATTGCATATACACGCGGCATGCTTGTTTCATAATGTTCATTGACTTTAATAAAGCGACCATTCATTTCCAGCCCGAGAGATTCGGCAATTTCTACATTTGGTCTTCTTCCCGTTGCAAATAATAAGTTTTCGTATGTATAAACACCTCGAGACGTCACAATTTTATTTCCACGAAATTCTTTAAACTCAAAATCCAATACAAGTTCGACCCCAAAATCATACAATTTTTCGCGGATAATGGGCCGTGCATCTGGCTCTTCTGTCTGCAAAATATCATGGCTATGATTTAAAATCGTCACTTTTGTCCCGAGTGGAGCTAAACTGAAAGCCATCTCAATGGAAATGACCCCACCGCCGATAATCGTTAATTGCTTAGGTAGCTCCTTGATATGAAAAATTGTATCCGTCGTATAATAAGTGGTCGTCTCTAGCCCTTTAAACGGCGGCACAAATGGTTTGCTTCCCGTTGCTAAAATGATATGTTCCGCTTGAAATTCTTCTCCGTTCACTTTCACGGTTAAATCTTTTGAGACTTCCCCTTTTCCTTCATAGAAAGTAATCGTGTTATTTCCAATATAACGATGGATATCTTCCAATAATTGTTGAATCAAGACATCCTTTCGCTGCATTAATTTTGGAAAGTCTATCTGAACAGGCCCCGATGTAATGCCCCATTCTTTTCCTTGATTCATTTTTTGAATAAGCTTGGAATGTTCAATCATAATTTTGGATGGGATGCAGCCTAAATTAAAGCAGGCCCCTCCGACTTTTCCTTTCTCAACTAAAGCAACATTCAGCCCGCTTCTTGCCGCATAAATGGCGGCCACATATCCACCGGCACCTGCACCGATAATTGCAACATCATATTTTTTCATCACATCACCTCATATAAAAAATTACCATTCAATAATTTGTAAATCAATGGCAATTTAAGAAAATGTTTTCATAAACAATCGAGTAGGAGGGAGCGATTAACTCCCGTCCTCTCACACCACCGTACGTACGGTTCCGTATACGGCGGTTCAATTAAGATAATTGACGCAAGTTTTCATAACGAGCTTCAAGACTTTTCAGCCCTTGGTTTCTCCAATAGGAGTTACCAAGGGTTCTGTGTAATATTGGACTATTTGAAATACGCCAATAACTCTTCCGAGTATTTCCCCATTCATACGCTTGCCATTGTGGTACGCCAAGTTGAATAAGGTTGCGTATCTTTGTTTTCGGTTTCTTCCAGTTCTTCCATAGACACATTCGAAGTCTTCTACGAATCCATTTGTCTAATTCAAGGAATATAGATTTGGTGTCTGCTAACGCAAAATATCCACACCATCCCATTAGATATTGATTCAGTTTCTGAATGCGGTATTCCATCGGGTAGGGCATCTTGCGTGATGTGATTTCACGAACTTTATTCTTCATTCGTTTAAGGCTTTCTTTTGCGATACGAACCTTTGGCTCTTTATGATAGGTAAAGCTAAATCCTAGAAACTTACGTTTCCATGGACGGTCGACCGCTGATTTCTTTTCATTTATTTTCAGTCGTAGTTTTCCTTCAATAAATCGCTGGATACTTGCCATTGTGCGAAGCCCTGCTCGTTTACTTTTCACGTAAATGTTACAGTCATCCGCATATCGAACGAATTTGTGTCCTCTTCTTTCCAATTCTTTATCTAGTTCATCTAGTACAAACCACACCATTAATCATGACGCCCGATTGTAAATACTTACGAATCAATTTCAGTAATGGTTTATCTTGGATTCTCTTCGCGAGTGTACCCATTAATCTGTCATGGTTGACCTTATCAAAGAATTTCTCCAAGTCCATATCTACAACCCATCGATGTCCATCTCTTATATATTCTTTCGCTTTCCTCACCGCATCATGAGCACTTCGGTTTGGTCGAAATCCGTAGCTGTTTTCAGAGAATGTAGGGTCATACACTTTTGAAAGTACTTGGGCGATTGCTTGTTGAATCAAACGGTCTGTTACGGTAGGGATTCCTAGTAAACGAACACCGCCGTCAGGTTTCGGGATTTCGACTCTGCGGACTGGCATTGGTTCATAAGTTCCCTTGAGAATTGCCTCCTTAATAGTTAGCCAGTTTTCGACTATGTGCTGTCGTAGGTTTTGTACGGGCATCATATCTACTCCGTGGCTTCCTTTATTCTGTTCTACACGTTTTAGTGCTTGAAGCATGTTCTCCCGTGACAGGATTTGATTCAAAAGCATCGTTATTCTCCTTCCGTGAATAGCTTGTCTTCTTATGCCAGTGGTCACTCCACCCTCCAAGAGGTCCCCCACGGGATTCACCGCTTCCTTCCTCAAGTGAGGTACTACGTTTTCTGTGTTCATCATGACTCACTGAATGCCAAGGGCTATTCTCTCTTAATTGTTCGGTCCTTCTTAGTAGTTCTAAACCAACTAATACTATGACCTCTGCTGACTTCTGACGGTTCAGCTACTTATCACTAAGTAGGTTATGAAGCGTATTTCACCTATCCGCCAGACCTCCCCGGGTAAGTACATGCACTTTCACACCATCTATCCGCCTCATTTACTCGATATGACCTTCGACAGAAAGAGCTTTGTTTTGTTTCGCAAACTCACTCAATCATACCTAGCCTTATATGAGGTTCGTGTTCCTCGGACCGGTGTTTTGCCTCCAGCTTCCTTCAGATTCCGCGTCACCACGGACACCCTTGCTCTTGGCTAACCTCTACTTCTGTCTTCGGGGTTCGGGACTTACACCCTATAGTTCATGTACATGCCGGGCGCACGAAAAGGCAAATTGGATATTCCCTCTCCAATTTGCCTTTTTCTATTTATAGCACTGTTGCTTCCGGTTCATAGTGGATAATTTCTTTAATTTTGTTGCCTTCTCCCATGATGGCAACAGTCGGTTTATGTTCAGCCAGTTTTTCCTGTTCTACATAGGCATATGAAATAATAATAACAATATCCCCTTCTTGAACAAGACGGGCAGCAGCACCATTTACACAAATAACCCCGCTTCCACGCTTTCCGGGAATGATATATGTTTCAAACCGTGCACCGTTATTGTTGTTTACCACTTGCACTTTTTCATTTGGAAGCATTCCGACCGCATCTAAAAGATCCGCATCAATCGTAATGGAACCGACGTAGTTTAAATTGGCTTCTGTTACTTGCGCACGATGAATTTTAGCGTTCATCATTTCTCTAAACATTCTTCATTTCTCCTTCTTTTGAAAAAATGATATTGTCGATCAAGCGCGTTTTCCCGATAAATACCGCCGCTGCAAGCAAAAATTGTTCCGTTGTCTCATCCACAGGTGTTAGATCTGGATAGGATAACAACTCCACATAATCAATACGTCCCTTTGTTTTCTCTAAAATATACTCTTTTGCTGCGCGAGTCGCTTTTTCTGCATCATGGGAAGATAAAAATACTTCTTTTGCCAGTTTCAAAGATTGAAAGATTGCCGGAGCCTCTTTCCGCTCTTCTACCGACAAATAAACGTTTCGGGAGGATTTTGCTAGACCGTCTTCTTCCCGTACGATTGGCACTGTTCGAATTTCTAACGGGAAATTATAATCTCTCACAAGAGTCGTCACAATGGCGACTTGCTGGGCATCTTTTTGGCCAAAATATGCCCTTGTCGGTTCTGCCAAATGGAATAATTTTGTCACCACTTGCAGCACCCCGTCAAAATGGCCTGGTCTTGATGCACCGCAAAGAATGGTTGCCTGTCTGCCAGCATGAATGCGGATGCCTCCATCTGTCGGATACATTTCTTCAACGGATGGGGCAAACACAATGTCAACCCCAACGGATTCAGCAATTTTTCGATCCCTCTCTAAATCTCTTGGATATGATTCATAGTCTTCATTCGGTCCAAATTGGGTAGGATTGACAAAAATGCTCATAATGACAACATCGTTTTCTTCTCTTGCCTTTTTCGCAAGCGCCATGTGCCCTTCATGAAGATATCCCATCGTCGGCACAAGACCAATTGTTTTTCCCTCGGATTTTACTTTTCGCACGATTGATTTTAGTTCAGCGATTGTTTGTACAACTTCCATTGGTTAGGTTCCTCCATAAATCGAAAATAATTCTTCCTCTTTCATGGTGAAACAATGTTCAAGAGCAGGGAACGAACCGTCTTTGACCGCTTTTATATAACCTTCCATTCCCTTTTGAACTTGTTCCCCCACATCAGCAAAGGCTTTCACAAATTTTGGAATATGATGGCTTCCGTATCTCAAAAAATCATGGAACACTAATACTTGGCCATCCGCTTCAGGACCCGCGCCAATGCCGATTGTTGGAATAACCAATTTTTTAGAAACGATTTCAGTCAACTGATGAGGGATGCATTCTAATACAACTGCCATGGCGCCTGCTTCTTGGCAGCGAAGGGCATCTTCCACTAAATTTTTCGCCTGTTCAGCCGTTTTCCCCTGCACTTTATATCCTCCAAGCACTCCTATTGATTGAGGGGTCAAACCTAAATGAGCAACTACAGGAATACCAGCTTGTACTAATTTTTTAATGACATAAAGGACTTCTCCCGCACCTTCTACTTTCAAGGCATCTGCCCCTGACTCTTGCACCATGCGGACAGCTGTTTTCAGCGCTTCGTTTGGGTCTCCATGGTAAGAGCCAAAGGGCATATCCACCACCATAAACGTATCCTTTGCACCGCGGCGAACCGCTTTTGCATGGTGGATCATATCATCTACAGTCACTTGCACCGTCGACTCATAGCCTAAAACGACCATCCCTAATGAATCTCCGACAAGAATCATATCGACTCCTGCCTGTTCCGCATATTTCGCTCCAGGGTAGTCATAAGCCGTCACCATGACAATTTTTTCCCCATTAGCTTTCATTTTTATGAAATCTGTTGTTGTGTTCATATATTTCCCCCTTTTTAAATTCGGAGGAAGAAAACAAAAAATCCTTCTTCCAAAAATGGACAGAAGGATAGTATCTGTTCGGTGTGTTTCGAACTTGTTTTCTTCCGTCCCTGTCATTAGCGATCAAGGCAGATTCTCTTTTTTTCTGTTGCTTTCGGTACAGTTCATGAAGATACTGTCCATTTTAATAAGCAACTTAATAAAAAAGATACAGAAATTTCACAAGTTTGTAAAGAACTTGTCCCTTTAAAAGACTGGAAGTTGTTCGAAACAACAATTCAATTTTGAATTTCAATGTCGGCAGAATAAACTTTTTTCACTTGTCCGTCATCCAATAAAATCTCAAGCACTCCTTCATCGGTAATGCCGATTGCTTGTCCTTCAATCGTTTCCCGAATGGTGGAGGCTTTAATTCGTTTACCGATGGTGCCTGAATGTTCTTCCCATAATGTTTTAATGGATGTAAAACCATTTTCGACATATTCATCGGTAAAATGCTCCAAATTTTTCAGTATCTCTGCTACCAATTCGGCCCGGTCTACTTTTTTCTTTTCTTCAATGGCAATAGAAGTTGCAATAGATTGGATGTCTTCTGGGAAATCGTCCAGTTCATGATTAGTATTGATGCCGATTCCAATCAATAAGCCATCGACCCTGTCCATCTCTGCCAGCATTTCCGTTAAGATGCCTGCGCATTTTTTGCCGTTGATTAAAATATCATTCGGCCATTTAATTTCCGGCGTAAAGTTTTGGTATAAAGATTTCATTGCCATCACAACGCTTACTGCAGCCACTAACGTCAATTGAGGGGCTTGGTGGGGAAGAATATTGGGGCGAATAATCACCGTCATCCAAATACCCTTCCCCTTTGCAGAATGCCAAATTCGCTGCATTCTTCCTTTACCGCCCGTTTGCTCTTCTGCAATGATAACGGTGCCGTCTTCAGCCCCTTGTCTGGCCAATTTTTGTGCATAGGATTGGGTCGAATCAATTTCTTCAAAATAATGGATAGAATAGCCAAAACGTTTTGTTTTTAAAAAAGACGAAATTTTTGCAGCATCAACCCGATCTGGTGCAGCTACCAATTGATATCCTTTTTTCTTAATCGTAATAAATTTATAACCTTCCTCTTGAAGTGTTTGAAGATGTTTCCATATCGCTGTGCGGGAAATTCCCAACTCATCTGCCAGCTGCTGCCCGGAAATCGGCTCTCCTTTCGATTGCAGGAAATGTTGCAATATTTTATCTTTCATGGATAAATTCATTGTAGAACCATTCCTTTAACTGTTCTTCTTCATTTTTTACTTGACCCGTTAAGACTGCGTATAGAGCTTTGTCTAATGCTTCTTTAATCCAAGGGCCTCCCCTTTTTCCAGTCCATTTCATCAACAGATGGCCATTCAACGCAAATTCATCCATCGATTGAATCGGCAAATGCTTTTTCACTTGCGCAATATGTTCTCTGGAAAAAGGAACTGTTTTTCCTTGCCATACTGCAAAGTCATAAGCTGTTTCAAGAATGGCCAAATCGTTCAAAAAGTAATCGACTTCATTCCATCTGTTTAAAAGTCGATCGTAAACATGAAGAACATTTTTTGCAAAGTATTTTTCTTTATTCGAATATCTGTAATATTCCATAATATTTTCCATTTCATTGCGGTTAAGCAGACAAAGATAAGCCCATCCAACTTCCGGTTTTTTAGTATAAAAATATTTCCACTCATCCAAATGCTCCGCAAAATTACCAGGCAAATAATTTGCTAAATGGCTTTCAACAAGCGCTTCAATTCCTAAATAAACATAATCCGCCACCCACATTTTTGATAGTTCCATATGAATCCGTTCATGGGCGATAAATTCAATCAAATCGCTATCTTTTTGAATAGCCTTCATCGTTGATTCTTCAATGGAAAAACCAAGCTGCGCCACAAAACGGACAGCCCTCAGCATTCTTAAAGCATCTTCCCGGAATCGGGAATTGGCATCTCCTACAGCCCGGATAATTCGATTTTCTAAATCTTCTTTTCCGCCAAAAAGGTCGATAATGCCGCCATCTTTTGTATAAGCCATCGCATTGATGGTAAAATCACGGCGCTCTAAATCTTTTGGCAACTCCCGCACAAAAGTCACTTCTTCCGGTCTTCTGTAATCCGTATATGTTCCATCGGTGCGGTATGTCGTCACTTCAATCGGGCTGCCTTCATCGAGAACAATGACCGTCCCGTGCTCAATTCCAACGTCGACGGTGTTATTAAAAATCTTTTTGATTTCCATTGGAAGCGCATTTGTTGCGACATCAACATCATGGATTTTCCTTTGAAGCAAATGGTCTCTGACAGCACCGCCAACAATCACCGCTTCAAAACCTGCTTTTTCAATTTTTTCAATGACGCGCAATGCTGTTTCCCAATCATTCCGTGTTTTCATACTTTTAATGCCGCCAATCGATAATATAGTTCTTCATAATGATCAATAATCGGTTCAGCACTGAATTTTGTTTGCACTGTTTGGATGGCATTTTGCTTGAACTCTGCATGTTTATTTTCATCCGCCAATAATTCAATGGCATAGGCAGCTGCTTGATGAACATCGCCTAATTCAACAATATATCCATTGACGCCATGATCAATCACTTCAGGAATTCCTCCAACGTTTGTTCCAATGCCCGGCACACCGCAGGCCATTGCTTCAAGCAGCACTAAACCAAAAGATTCATTTTCAGATAATAATAGCTTTAAGTCACTTATAGAAAACAATTCTTCCACGTTTTCTTGTTTCCCTAAGAATAAAATATCTTCTTTATACGGCGATTTTTTCGCTTGCATCATTACCCGATGCTGCTCCGGTCCATCGCCAACAAGCAACAATTTCGCTGGAATGTGGTCTCGAATTTGAATGAATGTTTCAACTACATCCGGCAAGTTTTTAATTCTTCGGAAATTCGAGCAATGGATGATCACTTTTTCATCCTCTCGAATGCCGTATTGTTTTTTCAGCAACGGGGCTTCATCTAATGGTTTAAAGACCGTTTCATCAACAAAATTATAAATCGTTTCAATTTCTTTATTCGGGTTAATCATTTCATATGTTTGTTCTTTTAATGCGTTGGATACTGCTGTTACGATGTCGGATTTTTCAATGCCATATTTAATTGCTTGAGCAAGGTTTGAATCTTGGCCTAATACCGAAATATCTGTTCCATGAAGAGTCGTCACAATGCCAATATTTTGTCCGCACATTTCGCGGGCAAGAACTGCGCACACCGCATGTGGAATCGCATAGTGAACATGCAATACATCTAAGTTTTGATTTATAATGACATCCGCCATTTTACTTGCTAAAGCAATATCGTAAGGAGGATATTGAAACACCGAATAATTGTTTACTTCGACTTCATGGAAATAAACATTTGGATAAATTTTCTTTAATCGAAAAGGCACACTAGATGTAATAAAATGGATTTCATGTCCTCGTTCTGCGAGTTTCTTCCCCAACTCTGTCGCTAACACTCCTGACCCACCCACTGTTGGGTAACAAGTAATGCCAATCTTTAATTTTCTCATCCGGCACACGCCCTTTCAATTAGAAATAATAAAGATTATATTCAATTTTTTCATCCAACATACGAAAAGACTCAACAGCGAAATCCCCAATAAATGGAACAACAAAAGAAAATATAATTCCTTATAGGAGAATTAATTCGATGATTTTCTTTCCTGAATTAAACGCCAATCCACGAATCCTTCTTGCAAGCCTTTCAACAAAATTTCTGCCGTTCCCATATTGGTAGCAAGAGGAATATTGTATACATCGCACAAACGAATAAGCGCTGTACAATCAGGCTCATGAGGCTGAGCAGTTAATGGATCGCGGAAGAAAAATACCATATCCATATCATTGTTTGCAATCATTGCTCCCATTTGTTGGTCGCCACCTAAAGGACCGGAACGAAAACAAGTAACGGAAAGCCCTGCCTCTTCGATAATGCGGCGGCCTGTTGTTCCTGTTGCATATAATTCATGCTGTGACAATATTTCTTTATATGCAATGGCAAACTCAACAAGACTATCTTTTTTGCTATCGTGGGCAATTAATGCGATTTTCATTTTCATATACATTCATCCAATCTTTTATAAAATATTTTCCATTCCATATACTAGTTGCTCTAATTCCATTACTTTTTCGACACAGTAAACAATGCCATCCATAAAGGATTCACGATTGAAGGAATCATGGCGAATCGTCAATAACTGACCTTTGCCTCCAAAAATCACTTCCTGATGGGCCACTAATCCCGGAAGTCGTACTGAGTGGATGCGCATGCCTTCAAAATCAGCGCCTCTTGCACCAGGCATCGTTTCTTTTTCTAATGGGTGGCCTTGCTTTTGCTCTTCGCGAACTTCTGCAATCATTTGAGCCGTTTTCTTTGCTGTACCGGAAGGAGCGTCCAATTTGCGATCGTGATGTAATTCAATAATTTCCACATTTGGTAAATATTTTGCAGCCTCTTTTGCAAATTTCATCATCAACACAGCGCCAATTGCGAAATTTGGTGCAATGATACAGCCCGTATTTTGTTCTTTTGCCAGCTGCGTTAATTCTTCTAATTGTTCATCTGTAAAACCGGTTGTCCCTACAACCGAACGAACTTGATGCAATAGGGAAACTTTTACATGCTCATAAACCGCTTGTGGACTCGTTAAGTCAATTAACACATCCGGTTTTGTTTCTTCTATTAATTGAACCAAATTCAAATAAATAGGTACATCTAAATCGGCAGGAAACATTTCAAGTTCTGCAAGACTCTCTCCTACATGCTTATAGTCAAGAGCTGCCACCAGTTCCATTCCCTCTTGAGCTACAACGGTTTTGACCGCCTCTTTCCCCATTTTTCCTCTGCATCCTGCGATTGCTACTCTGATTGTCATGGTCATTCGTCCTTTCATGTCATTTAAGTGATTTCGTATTGGCTATGAATGCTGAATTTAATAGTACATCGTATTTCAAATCGCTCACATACTAATGAAAATTCACCTTTCAATGAATTTCGACAACACGCTTTGTCAAAATTCCTTTTTAAACATCGTAATGAAAAGGGCAGGAGTTGTCAAAAGTAGAAAAATAAAACATAATAGTACATGCAATCCCGCCTATTTTTGCCTTTTTAAGGAGGTCATATGTTGAAAGATATAAAAATTCAAGAGATTATTGGCATTATTCTAGGAACTGCCATTTTCAGCTTCGGTTTTGTTCATTTTAATATGCTGAACAAGCTGGGAGAAGGCGGATTTAGTGGAATCTCGTTGATTTTATATTTTACGTTGGGTTTCGATCCAGCTATTACAAACATTGTTTTAAACATTCCAATATTTATTTTAGGTTGGAAATTGCTTGAACGTAAAGAGTTTTTCTACTCAATTTTTGGAATCCTCAGCGTTTCATTCTTTTTGAAAATTTTCCAAGCTTACCAATTCACGCTCGATTTGAAAAACGATTTGTTGCTCGCTTCATTATTTGCGGGCGTCTTTGTCGGCATTGGTTTAGGCATCATTTTCCGATGCGGCGGGACGACTGGCGGTGTAGACATCATTGCCCGGCTAGTCAATAAATATGTGGGCTGGAGCATGGGAAAAACGATGTTCTTTTTCGACACCTTCGTGCTGATTGCTTCACTGTTTACTTACTTAAATTCTATTACGATGATGTATACACTCGTCGCCGTTTTCGTCGGCGCAAAAGTCATCGACATGGTGCAGGAAGGGGCATATTCTGCTAAAGGGGCTTTCATCATCTCTTCCAAGCCTGAAGAAATAGCAAAAACCGTATCCGAAAAAATGGAACGAGGCATTACGGTGTTTCATGCATACGGCTACTATACAAAACAGCCGAAAGATGTATTGTACTGCATTGTTGGCAGAAATGAAATCGTTCAATTAAAATCCATCATCCGCAAAATTGACCCAAAATCTTTTGTATCCATCATTGATGTAAAAGACGTCACCGGCGAAGGATTCCGCATTGAAGAATAGAAAAAGATTGATTGATGAAGAGGCTGGGACAAATCTAAAAAAACATCATTTTCTCCAAGGAGAAAATGATGTTTTTTTGATATGTTATTAAAATTGATTTCCGTTCCGGGGACGCTTTCCGCGGGCCCGGCTCGAGCCTCCTCGGAGCTCATTACTTCGCTCCTGCGGTGTCTCGAGACACGGGCTCGTCGCAGGAGTCGCCCCGTCACTCCAATCAATTTTTAGTTATATCAATTTTTTATCAAAACTCTTTCAACTGCCCCTTTCATTTTTTGTTTATGTCCCAGCCTCTTATTATTTTCTTCATATGGAGAGAAAATCCAGCGATAATTTTACGGAATAAATGGCAAAAATCAAAATCATGGCAACGATAAACAAACCGAACAAGAAAAATTTTGAATAATCAATTTTCATCTGCTCCCTCCTTATTCAAGCCGATTTTGCTAGATCTTATTAATGAATAAGAAGGGTTATTAGCCGATTCGTATAGAATTTGAATTTTTTTCTTGAACTTTCTTCTTTTATATATAAAAACAAGTATAGGTTAAAAGAAAAGGGGGCGTCTGAAAAGTCATTTCAAGACGTCCCCTTTGCGGCTTTAGCTAGTGCTACGCCGCAGATAAACTGCAACGAGGAGGCGCGTTTTGTAACCACCGCAGGGAAAGTTTTTAAGAGAATATTACCATAAGAAGTAAGGCTGTCCAGAAAGTCGAACACTTTCTGAACAGCCCCTTTTCCGATTAATCTTCATTGGAATTCATGTTAGTAAAAATTAAAATTAATCGCACCAGTTCAAGAATAGCCACTGCAGCTGCGGCTACATATGTTAACGCTGCTGCACTTAACACTTTGCGTGCCCCATTTTCTTCGCTATTACTGATGATGCCTAATTGAATGACCTCATTCATTGCCCGTTTGGAAGCATCAAACTCCACAGGCAATGTCACGACTTGGAATAAGACGCCGGCAGCAAGCAAAATAATCCCTAATAAAAGCATATTTGTACTTTGGGCAATCAAACCAATCATGACAAAAATCCATGACAAGTTTGATGAGAAGTTTGCAACAGGAACAAGTTTAGAACGCAAAACTAAAAAAGAGTAGGACTCTTGATGTTGAACGGCGTGTCCGCATTCATGGGCTGCAACAGCAACAGCAGCCAAAGAGTCGCTGTAGTAGTTTCCTTCCGATAATGCAACCGTTTTTGTCATCGGATTGTAATGGTCTGATAAAATTCCTTGCGTAGGAACTACTCGGACATCTGTAAGTCCATGGCTGTCTAAAATCATTCGAGCCACTTGGGCACCCGTCAACCCTTTGGAGCCAGGAACTTCTGAAAAATGTTTATAAGTGCGTTTAACTTTTAATTGCGCATAAATTGGCAATAACAAAATAATGAGAAAATATAGAAGATACATCCTGTTGTCTTTAATCTCCTTTCCTACCTTTTCTTAATTATAATTCTAATGAATTATTTGATTTTTTGCAAATAATCGCCCTTCTTATAGGAATAATAGGAAATGAGAATACATGCGATAGAAAGCCAAAAAGTGAAGTATCCGATATGGTCTGCATATTTATATAAACTGCTGTAAGTCGGCATTTGCCCATAAACATAGTCAATCACATCATTGTGCAACGTCCAAACCGCCCCAATTGCAAGATGAAGGAAAGTAAAACGGTATTTAAATATATATAAAATTCCTTCTACCGCCATCATAAAATGGGAGACAATCAACATCCAGCCTGTAAAACCAATGGATCCAATCTCCATCAATGTAAGTATATTCATGACAACCGCCCAAATGCCGTATTTAACCAGCGTTATAAGAGCTAGAGCTTCCATTAATTTGAAGTTCGTTCCCAACAGCCAGCCGGCAATGGCTAAACAAAAAAATAAACTAGCTGTAGGGCTGTCTGGCACAAAGATCAAAAATTGGGGTTCTGTCCGTGAAAGCTGCGGAGCATACCAAATATACCCATAAATCGTTCCTGAAAAATTGATGATGAACAGAACCGTTAAAGTTGTACGGTGCCCAAGCAAGTATAGGATTTGCGGAAATAATGTTTTCATTCTGTTTCTCCTTTAATCAAAACGAGAATATGTTATGAATTTTTTTCATAAGTAATATTACCAAATCCGGTGGCAGAATGTGAATTTTTTCGGAATTTTATGTATTAAAAAAGGAGCCAGTATCAAACTAGCCCCTACAATAAAAAATAAATTATTCTTCTTTCAAACTTGCAATGAATTCTGCTAAGATTTTTAATTCCTCATCAGTACCAGAGAATTGTCCACCAGGCATTGCACCACGACCGTTTTTAATGATATCAAGAACTTCATCAGCAGTCAATTCGTTACCTAGTAGCATAGGGTTAGTGCCAACACCTGTTAAATCACCACCGTGACAACCTATACATGTTTGTTGAGTTTGGAAGATTTTATATCCTTCAGAATTTTCATCGATTTCAATATCTGGGATTAAACCTAAATCTTTTGGTGTGATTTGACCTTGAGCTTTTGAAGCTTCCCAGTCATGGTGAGCCGCAGATTCCCAAGTTAAATAGAACATTGAAGCTACAACTAATAACATAATTGCAACAGGAATTGGTCGTTTTGATGGACGACGCTCAGGTCCTTTATCCAACCAAGGCATTAATAATAATGCCCCAATGGCTAATCCTGGAATTATAATTGCACCAATAACGTTGTAGTCACCAGCAGCAAATGAATATTTTAATAATTGGTATAAGAATAAGAAATACCAGTCTGGTAATGGAATGTACGATGTATCTGTTGGATCAGCTGGACGCTCTAATGGTGAAGGATGAGCGACCGTTAAAATTAAATATCCGATTAGAAAAACAGCACCAACCATCCATTCTTTTAGTAAGAAGTCCGGCCAAAAGGCTTCTGTTTTTCCAGGATATTCGGAATAGTCTTTTGGCTTGTTCGGCATTTTATTATTCGCTTTAATGCGGGAGTCGCCGACAAATTTCATTCCTTTTCCGCGATGCATGTTGTCCCCTCCTTTTGAACTAACGAATCAAAACACAAATTCAAATCATAGTGGTCCTGATATACCTTGACGACGAATCATAATAAAGTGCACTGCAAGCAAGATGAATAAACCAGCAGGCAAGAAGAATACGTGAATCGCAAAGAAACGTGTCAAAGTTTGGGCACCGATGATTGTAGCGTCACCAGCAAGCAAGATTTTAATTAATTCACCAATAAATGGAACAGAACCTGCAATTTCAAGTCCTACTTTAGTCGCAAACAACGCTTTCATGTCCCAAGGAAGTAGGTATCCTGTAAATCCAAGACCTAACATTACACAGAAAATTAATACACCTACAATCCAGTTAAGCTCACGAGGTTTCTTATAAGAACCTGTAAAGAACACACGAAGCGTATGTAAGAACATCATTACGATTACCAATGATGCTCCCCAGTGGTGCATACCGCGCACAATCTCACCAAACGCTACTTCGTTTTGTAAGTAGTATACTGATTTCCAAGCGTTTTCAATATCTGGCACATAATACATTGTTAAGAACATACCAGATAAAATTTGGATGACTGTAATAAAGAATGTAAGTCCTCCGAAACAGTATACGAATGCTGAGAAATGATGTGCAGGGTTAACGTGCTCTGGCACTTCGTGGTCGGCAATATCACGCCAAATCGGAGTGATATCTAAACGCTCATCGACCCAATCATATAATTTGTTTAGCACTTGTGTTGTACCCCCTAACTTTTTAAGCTAATGTGTTTGGTTTTTTCTTCCCAAGCATTAAGTAACCGTCTTTTTCAGAAACTTCATACTGATCTAGCGGACCTGTTGGTGGTGTACCCGGAATGTTTTTACCATTTTTCTCATAGCGACCACCATGACATGCACAGAAGTATTCGTTTTTGTGTTCGCCACCTTCCCAGTTTACTGTACATCCTAAGTGTTTACAAACTGGTGAAAGCGCTATAATTTTGTCGCCTTCTTTGTAAACCCAAGCCATTTCGGAAACTTCTGACTTATACCAAGCGTCTACTTGTTCATAAGAGAAGTCAACACGTACAGGTACGTCTGTTAAGTCAGCTACTTTTTGGCTAGTAAGTATGAAATCACCTTCAGCTTTTACTTGTAAAGCTGGATCAATTGCAAAACGAATCATTGGCATTAAAATACCTGCCGCCATAAATCCACCAACACCAGTTAAAGTGTAGTTAAGAAATTGACGTCTTGAAACCTTTTTGTTACTCATCCTTTTCCCCCCTCTAACTTAAAGGTCAGTCCAACAGACATAATTACTTATAATTAATAATAGTATAAACTAGGACATATCTATGATATATCAATAAAATGGGCAGGTCAATATTGCAATATATTGGATTTCATTAGATTGTGAACAATTCTTGAAGGAATTGTTACTGTACATACCACTTAGATGTTAATAATGGAAGGACTTGTTTCAATTGTTCTTCCAATATTCGTTTTTTTACATCCTTGTCCATCGACTCAATCGGTATTGCCGGCAGCCAAATTAAATCGATTTTATCTTGCCATTTTGTCCAGGAATGATCGCAAGTGATGAAGATGACATGCTTAAAGCCTCCCTTTTGAATATTTTCTTTCACCTTTTGGACAAGCTCTTCGTTTTTCATATCTTCTGTATAAGAAAATGGAGGAATTAACATTAAGCGCCCTTTAAATTGCTGTTCAATAAAGGACGTCAATGCCATTAAAAACTCCACTTCCGAGCTGCTTTTGACCATCTTATCTTCCGCAAAATCCAATGATAGAAGCGGAACGATTGCAGTATCAATAAATTCTTTATTTTGTTGATATTGTTGAACATCTTTCACTTGAAAATACATGAGTATTCCTCCAAAGTAATATTTTTTCATCATTTCTTTTTATTATACCCCACATGATGAAAATAAAAAAACCGAGGCTGGGACAAATCTAAAAAAACATCATTTTCTCCAAGGAGAAAATGATGTTTTTTTGATATGTTATTAAAATTGATTTCCGTTCCGGGGACGCTTTCCGCAGGCCCTCCTCTGAGTCATTGCTTCGCTCCTCGTGGTCTCGAGAGGGCTCGTCGCAGGAAAGCTTTGAATTTACTTCCTTGAGCTTGCTCCGCTTTGTGACTAAGCGTGCGCGACAGAAATTTGCCCCGTCACTTCAATCAATTTTTCGTTATATCAATTGTTTATCAAAACTCTTTCAACTGCCCCTTTCATTTTTTGTTTATGTCCCAGCCTCGAATTTTTCTAGTGTTTAGACGTTTCTTTTAAAGCTTGTAATAGATTTGAAAGCTCTAAAAATTTTTCTTTGTCTCCTTGGTCGAGTGCTTCATCGATTTCTCTTAATAATGTTTCTTCCTGAAATGTGAGCATGCTTGTATTGAGTATTTCTTCCGCAATCAACCGATCTTTTTCGTTAATATTTAAATATTTTGGCATATACGGATTTTCTTCCAACACTGCCAAATATAATGGGTTTGGCGGCACATTTGGAAAATTCAACTGAATGTACATATCTTCATTGGGATATAACCTTAAATCATGAAAAGATTTTTCCGCATCACTTGTCATAATATTGCCTTTATAAAATCGAAACGGCACGCCGTTGGAATCAACAGTTGACATGACAATCGCCCTCGGACAATAGTGGGCTTCTTCGACAAAATGAATATGTTCAAGCAATTCATCATTGCTGAGCAAATAATTTAAAATCCATACGCACTCTCTTCGCTTCAGTTGAAAGTTTTTCAAAAACCAGCGTACAAAGTTTTTTTTGTCGGCGATTGGTACGGAAGAAGTCATGAATGTCCCTCCCCTAGTCTAAACTTTCAAGTAAATCCAACCACTGCACTTCTGTCGGCTGCAATTGGATTAACCGCTGAACAACTTCTCGGGCCTCATCCCGTTTTCCATCTTCAATGAGGAAATAACAATAGTTTTCTAGAAAAGATGGATCATCTTTTAATTCATTATATGCTGATTTATAAATTTCGTATGCTCGCTCGTACTGTTCATTTTTTGCATATGCATCTGCCACAAAAGGAGATAATGAAGTCCATTCGAATTGTTCTTTTTCAAGGTTTTCATATAGGTCAATAATGTCTTCATAACGCTCCATTTGATGGTAAACAGACATTAACACAAGAATCGCTTCCATATATTCCGGATCTAGTTCAATGGCTTTTTGCAAATATTCAACAGCTTCTTCAGCCAGTTTATTTTTTAATGCAATTTTACCAGCAAATAAATAGAAGGATTTCTCATATTCATCTCGTTTGATTCCCTCTTTTATAATACTATATGCTTTTTTATTGTCTTCAAGCATGGCATAACTTTGAGCCAAAAGCAGATAGCTGCTGAAATAATCCGGATCCAGTTCTTTTAAATCCTCCAGCTGTCTGATAGCCGTTTCATATTTTTCGCATTGGAAGGCACAATAAGCGCTGCCGTATAATAAATCGGCTGTCACTTTTTCTTCCAATGCTTCCATGTAATAATCAAGGGCTCTTTCATAACCCCCTCCTGCCCGATAGACTTCTGCCAGTCTTTCCGCAAGCAATACGCCCGCGATTTCTTTTTCCTGTTTATGCAAATTTTCATAAAGGCGGGCCGCTTCCGTAAATCGTCCTATTTCAAAGAGCAATTCCGCTTTGGCAAACTGAATGAGAGGTTCATCCGGCAAAATTTCCAAGGCCTCATTAATTTGTTTTTCCGCCACTTCATATAACCCCTGCATTTGGTAATAATCCGCTAAAATAAGCAAAACTTGCGGAAATTCCGGCGCGCTCTCATCTATTGTTGTTAATAAATCGAGCGCTTCTTCTTCCTCACCTAATTCAATCAGCACAGAAGCGTAGTCAATGGCAATTTGCGCTTCATCAGGAAAAAGGAATCGTAAATGTTCCAATACTCGTTTCGCTTGTTGTATGTATCCATATTGCCATAATAGCTCATACATTTCATATTGCACTTCAGGGGATTCTTTTAAAAATAATGTTTCAAGCAATGCATCAATGCGGTCCATTGCACCGTCTTCAATTGCTTGAATAATATCTTGAGTAATGCTATTCAATGCTCTCACCTTTGCTTTCGTTTTCTATCATTATGCTACAAAACAAAGTATCGATAGACAAGAAAAAAGGTTCATCTTATAGTCGATGAACCTTTTATATCTGCTATTTTATCAACGAATCCAAATGTTCAAAAAATGTCGGATAAGAAACCGCAATACAATCTGCGTCGTCGATTTCCACCGGCGAGTCGGTAATCAATGAAGCGATGGCTGCCATCATGCCGATGCGATGGTCGCCATAAGTATTTAATTTTGCGCCTTTCAAACTTGTTGGACCATTGATAATCATACCGTCATCAGTGGCTGTAATATCCGCACCAAGTTTTTCCAGCTCCGTTACGACTGCCGCAATGCGATCCGTTTCCTTTACTTTCAGCTCTTCCGCATCTCGAATAATCGTCGTTCCTTCTGCTTGCGTTGCTAATAGCGCAATAATTGGAATTTCGTCAATCAAACGAGGGATGATTTCCCCTTCGATGGTTGTTCCTTTTAAGTAGGAAGTGCGGACAGTGATGGTTGCTGTCGGTTCTGCTGCTTCCGTTTTTTCTTGATTGATTGTCAAATTTGCTCCCATTTGTTCCATTACTTCTATAATGCCGGCACGCGTTGGGTTAATGCCTACATTTTTCAAAACTACTTCACTATTCTGGACAATCGCTCCAGCCACTAGGAAGAAAGCAGCGGAGGAAATGTCTCCAGGCACATCGATGTGCGTTCCGTAGAGTTCTTGTCCGCCTTCAATTGAAATGACTCCATCCTTCACTTCAATGTTTGCTCCAAATTGTTTCAACATCCGCTCTGTATGGTCCCGGGAAATTTCTTTTTCCCGCACAATCGTTGTTCCTTCCGCTTTCAAACCTGCAAGCAAAATGGCCGATTTCACTTGGGCGCTCGCCACTGGCATCGTATAGTCGATGGCTTTTAAAGATGTTCCTTGAATGGCAAGGGGCGTGTATTTTCCACCTTCTCGTCCGCTGATAAGGGCTCCCATTTGCCGCAATGGTTTTGTCACGCGATCCATAGGACGTTTCCCGATGGATGCATCTCCTGTCATTACACTATGGAAATTAGTTCCCGCCAAAATTCCAAGCATGAGTCTTGTCGTCGTTCCGGAATTGCCTGTGTATAAAACTTCCTTTGGTTCTTGCCAGCCATCCATTCCAGGGCTATTGATTTCCACATTTGTGCCATCCACGAAAATATCAACACCTAATTTACGGAAACAATCGATTGTACTTAAGCAATCTTCCCCATGAAGAAATCCTGTTACCGTTGTTTTTCCTTTTGCGATGGCACCAAACATAACCGCACGATGGGAGATGGATTTATCCCCTGGTACAGTAACGATTCCTTCTAGGCGAGGTTGATGATAAGCAAGTAATTTTGCAGTCAATTTGATTTCCTCCTTTCCTCAACACAAGTTTAAGAGACATGCATTTCAAAGTTTGTATGTGAGCGAATGCATTTCATTGCCTTCTCACGGTCTTTTTCATTTTGGAAGCTGATGACTAAAATACCAAAGACATCTTCTCTTGTTTCAACCACTCGAATATTCGTGATGCTGATCTTTTCTTCTGCCAAATAACCTGTAATTTCTGAAATCACACCAGGATAGTCTGGAATGTCCACATATAAATCGTATGTAGTATAGAATGCACCTGTCGAAATTGGCAATGCATCTCGAACTTCTTTTGCCTTTTGAAAATAGGCTTCAATGGTTTTATCATCATTTTCCAATAAAATTTTCTTCACCCGATGCATTTCATCAATCCAAGCATCCAGTTGTCCAACGAGTTCATTTCGATTTTGCAGCGTAATATCTCGCCAAATCATCGGATTTGATGAGGCGATTCGGGTAATATCACGGAAACCTCCCGCCGCCAGCATGCTTGTCATCGGGAATTTTTTATTTTCCTCATGCAATTGATGGACAAGAGAAGCTGCAACAATATGTGGAAAGTGGCTGACGACCGCCGTCATGTGATCATGCTCTTCCGCCTTGATTTTGACAATTTTTGCGAGAGTAAATTTCAACAATTGCTGCAATGCGATAATATTATTCCCGTCTTCATCGTCAAAAGGCGTTAAAATATAGTACGCATTTTCAAAAAGGTAAGGTTTCGCCGCCGCAATGCCGCTTTTATGGGAACCTGCCATCGGATGGCCGCCGATAAAGGTAATTCTTTGTTCGCGCAGCTCCTCGGCCTTTTTCATAATTAATCCTTTCGTGCTGCCCGTATCCGAAATAATGACATTCTTTTTTAGCTGCCACTGTTTCAGTTGATCCATCCATTCTAGGGTGGCATTTACCGGCGTCCCAAAAAAAATGAAATCTGCTTTTTTTGCCGCTTCCTCTACATCCTCTGCCACTTCATGAACAACATTCAACGCTTCTGCAAGCTCTCTTGTTTTTTCTGATATATCGTAGCCAATCACTTTCGTTTCAGGGGATTTCTGCAGGGCTAATGCGAGGGATCCCCCTATTAAACCTAAACCTATGACTAAAACATTTCTGGTCATGCCAATACTCCTTGCTCCTTCAATACCTCTTCAAGAAGCGATAAAAATTTGCTGTTTTGTTCTTCTGTACCGAATGAAACGCGAATGAATCCAGGGGTGCCTAACGCATTGCCGCTGCGGACAATAAAACCGCGTTTCATCATTTCTTGGAAAATGACGTCGCTATCTGTTTTCACTTCAAATAAAATAAAGTTTGTTTGTGTAGGATAATATTTCAATCCATGTTTTTCGCAAAATTCAACATAGAGCTGTTTTCCTTTTTCATTTTGCTCTACTGATTCTTTAATAAATTCTTGATCCTCTAATGCCACAATAGCTACTTTTTGGCTCAGCACCGTGTTGTTGAATGGGGCGCGGACTGGATCAAGCTTTGCGATTAAATCGGCTTGTGCAATGGCGTAACCTACACGGAATGCAGCCAAACCATATGCTTTTGAGAACGTGCGCATAATCAAAACATTTGGATATTTCTCAATGTAACGAAGAGTATCTTTATAAGAAGGATCTGTAATATATTCATAATACGCTTCATCCAATACAACAAGCACATCTTTTGGCACTTTTTCTAAAAAGGCGCTTAATTCTTCATCTGAAACGATGGTGCCTGTCGGGTTGTTCGGATTGCAAACCCAAACGATGGAAGTATTCTCATCAATAGCTTCAAGCATTTTTTTTAAATCGTGTTTGCCGTCAGTAAGGGGCACTTTGCGGATTTCCGCTCCCTCAATTTCGGCGTTGTGGGCATATTGTGAGAAAGATGGATCTGCCATTACCGTATTGACGCCAGGATATAATAGAGCGCGGGAAATAATAGCAATCAAATCATCAGAACCATTGCCGAACAACAATTGAGATTCTTCTACACCAATATGTTTGCTTACGGCTGTACGAAGCTCTTGAGCATATCCGTCCGGATAAATGGCAAAATTGATTCCGTTCTCTTTGATAAATTCTTTCACTTTTGGTGAACAGCCAAAAGGATTTTCGTTGGAAGCTAATTTGACCACTTCGTTTAATCCAAACTCTCTTTGCACTTCTTCAATTGGTTTACCTGGTTGATAAGCTTTCATTCCATATATTTGTTCTTTGAATTTCATGATGAACGCTCCTTCTTATTGATTTTCACTCACTAAATCTGGTCTGAGTTTTACTGCATCATTTAAATAAACGTGCCGGATCTCTTTTTGAGGCACGGTCGTATTCACGTGCATCAATACCCGAATGCATAAAGGCAATGCCCCTGGGACGTTCATTTCATGGGTGCACATAATCGGCACATATTTCCATCCTTCAATGGAACGCACGGCCTTTGCTGGGAACGCGGCATTGATATCCGGCGTTGTTGTCACAATCACCGAAGCAATATCTTCAGGAATGACATTGTTTACTTTTGCCATTTCCTTTACTAATCTCTCGGTTTCGCTATAAATCTCTTCAGGCGTATTCGATTCAATGGTAATCGCGCCACGTATGCCGCGAATCATTTGCAAACCTCCTCTAGCAGATGGCGAAGCTCCCTATCCACTTCTCGGCATTCCAATTCATCAATCTCTTTTACATATGGTTTTCCGATTTCTTGCAATAACACGAATTTCAACTTTCCATATTCCATCTTTTTGTCTTTCAACATATATTCATATAAATCATCAAAAGTATATTTGAATACTTCTTTGAATGGATAATTATTATTGTAGGCAAACTTTAGAAATTCCTTTGTAAACTCCCTGGAAATATTGCCGTATCTTTCACTGAGGATGAGGGCGTAAACCATCCCAATCATCACTGCTTCCCCATGGGCAAGGCCTCCATAGCCAGCTGCCGCTTCAATGGCATGACCATATGTATGTCCGAAGTTTAAAAATTTTCGGACAGAATGTTCTGTCTCATCCTGCGCTACAATGTTTGCCTTCACTTCAATGCCGGATTTTAAGTGCTTTGCTAAAAGTTTTTTTTCTATATTGGTAATCGATGGCGTCTGTAACAATTCTTTCAGCCATGTTTCATCAGAAATAAGCGCATGTTTGATGACTTCGGCCATTCCTGAGCGAATTTCTTTACTCGGCAAACTTTCTAAAAAGTTGATATCGTAAATGACAGCTTCCGGCTGATAGAAAGCACCTACAAGATTTTTTCCAAGAGGATGATTGATGGCCGTTTTCCCACCGACTGCCGAATCATGGGCTAAAATCGTAGTGGGAATCTGGATATAAGGAATGCCGCGCATAAAAGTGGCCGCTGCAAATCCCGTCAAATCTCCAACGGCACCTCCTCCAAAAGCAAATACGAGAGATTTACGGGAACAATGTTTTTCAATTAAAAAAGTGTGGGCATCTTCAAAATTTTTAAAACTTTTACAAGCTTCTCCTCCAGGCATGACAAAAACTTCAAAAGGATAAGGGAAATTTTCAACAAAATAGTTTTGCTGCGCCTGCCATACATTTTCATCTGTAAATACCACAAGCTTATCGGCTTTTTCTATTTTGTCTTTAAGAGACTCGCAAGCGGAACGTAAAATCCCGCTGCCAATCAACACTTCATAAGAATGACTCTTTGCATTCACTGGAATTTGCATAATTAAAACTCCTTCGCCATTTTACGTACTTCATCGATTTGGGCTTTTAATTGCGGCAATTGGTCGCTATGGAACTGTTCAACAATCGCCTTGGCAATTTCCCATGCAATTACACATTCCGCAACAACCGATGCAGCCGGCACCGCGCATGCATCCGAACGCTCAACGCTCGCTTTAAACGGTTCTTTCGTTTCAATATCCACACTTTCAAGGGGTTTATAAAGAGTAGGTATTGGCTTCATGACCCCGCGAACAATGATTGGCATTCCTGTTGACATACCGCCTTCAAGACCACCTAAACGATTTGTTCGGCGCTGGTAGCCATGCTCTTCATCCCATATGATTTCATCATGCACTTCAGAACCTCTTCTTCGCGCCATTTCAAACCCGATGCCAAACTCTACCCCTTTAAAGGCATTGATGGAAAGCATTGCTTGGGCTAATTTGCCATCCAATTTTCGATCATAATGTACGTAAGACCCTACTCCTGGAGGCATTCCTTCCACCATCACTTCCACAATGCCTCCGATGGAATCTCCAGCTTTTTTCGCCTCATCAATGGCCTCCACCATTTTGACTGAAGCTTCTGGGTCGAAGGTATAACAAGGGTCCTGTTCAACGATTTGGCGAATTTCATCAGCTGATTTCCCATCAATTTTGGAAGGATCTGCTTGAATGCCGTAGATTTCTGTTACATAGCCTACTACCGAAATGCCCAGCTCATTTAAAAGGGCTTTTGCTACAGAACCAGCAGCCACACGTACTGTCGTTTCTCTTGCACTGGAACGCTCCAACACATTTCTTAAATCCCGATGGCCATATTTAATTCCGCCGACTAAATCAGCATGTCCTGGACGCGGCCTCGAAATTTGGCGTTTGATTTCGGAAGGATCCATATCTTCAGGTAGCGGTTCAATCCCCATGATTTTTGTCCAATGCTTCCAGTCGTCATTCTTTACAACTAATGCAACGGGAGAACCTAATGTTTTCCCATGCCGAACGCCACCCACAATTTCCACTGTGTCTTTTTCGATTTGCATGCGGCGGCCACGACCATGCCCCCCTTGGCGACGTTTTAAGTCGTAATTAATTTGTTCCGCTGTGATTGGCAAAAGGGATGGCACCCCTTCAATAATCGTTGTTAATTGAGGACCGTGAGATTCCCCCGCAGTTAAATATCTCATCAAACACTTTCTCCCTTCAACTCGTTAAAGTATGTATTTTTTAATATAACATAATGGCTATGAAAAAACATGGTGAATCGAATAATTGAGTTAAAAAACCTTGAATAAAAGATAATACGCTTTTCGCACAAGTCGAAAAGCGCCCTTTTCATAACTCATATTTTACGATAAAAAAACGTATCTTCCACTTCAAAACCATAACGACTAGGATTAAAAATTTGCTCTGTCGATCCTACAAACAATATACCACCTGGCCGTAAAGAATTGCTAAATTCTTTATAGATATGGTCCTTTGCCTCTTCAGTAAAATAGATCATGACATTGCGACAAACGATCAAATCATAGTTTTTATCATATGGGTCACTTAATAAATTGTGCTTTTTGAAAGTTACTGTATTTTTGATTTCATCTTTTACACGAAAAAATGGCCCTTCCTGAATAAAATATTTTGATTTTATATTCGGAGGCACTTCCGCTAAAGAACGCTCAGGATAAACCCCCCTCTTTGCTTTTTGAATGCAATTTTCATCAATATCGGTCGCTAATATTTGAATATTTGAAAAAGGCACATGGTTGGAAAGCACCATCGCAATCGTATAAGGTTCTTCCCCCGTGGAACAAGCTGCACTCCAAATTTTCAGCCGCTTATTTTTTTCCAAGAGTTTGGGGAAAATTTTATTCTGAAGGACTTCCCAACGTTTTGCGTTTCGATAAAATTCAGATACATTAATGGTCATTCGATCCAGGAATTCGTTTAATAAATCTCTGTCTTTTTCTACTGCACGCAAAAATTCGACAAAATTCTTATATCCCTTTTTTTCATAAAGAGAGGTTAATCGGCGTTTCATTTGTGCTTCTTTATATAGTGATAAATCAATTCCTGTTAATTTCTTTATACCTTGAACAAACAGTTCGTAGTCATTCATAAATATCGATCCCCTCTAATGACGTACAATTATTATATATAAAATTTTTCTTTTCTGAAATATAGAAAAAATCAAAAATAACTTTCTAATGTGAATATTATATTTATCTTATGTATAATATAGCAAATTATTGAAGGGATTTATCAAAATTCCAAAGAAAAGTATAAAAAAAGCTATCCCATAGCGGAACGATTGCTGTGGGATAGTTTTACTAGTATCGTGCTTTATTAAACTAGTTCATCGTTAAACCATAATTTAATTTCACGTTCAGCTGAAGATGGTGAATCGGAACCGTGAATAACGTTTTCAGAAATAGTTACCGCATAGTCACCACGAATTGTACCTGGTTGAGCTTCTTCAGGTTTAGTAGCTCCCATCATTACGCGAGCTAATTTAATGATATTTTCACCTTCCCAAACCATTGCAAATACTGGCCCAGAAGTGATGAAGTCCACCAATTCATTAAAGAATGGTTTTTCTTTATGTTCTTCATAGTGTTTTTCCGCTAATTCGCGAGGTACATTCATTAATTTTGCTCCGCGCATTACAAAGCCGCGGCGTTCAAAACGGTCGATAATATCTCCAACTACTTGGCGTTTTACACCATCTGGTTTTACCATTAAAAATGTTCTTTCGATTGCCATGTGTTTAACAACTCCTTAATTCTACAAAGTATCAGGTTTTTGCTCACTGCTAAATGTTAGCAAAATCAAGTCTAAGCTTCAACTAAAAAAATGCTATAGTGAGCAAATTTTTTAAAATTTGCGTTTTCCAATGAATAATGCCACTTCTTTTAATTTTTTCTTTACGGGATTTTCAGGTAATTGCTCTACTTCTTTCATCGCTTTCGCTAAATATTGATCGCTGATTTTTAACGCTTTTTCAATGGCATCTGAGCTGCGAACGATTTTAAGCATTTCCTTTCGTTCCTCTTCCGTGACTAAACCTTTGGAAGCCCGTTCAATAAATCGAGTAATTTTCGGATGATCTTTCATCAGCAAAATCGGCAGTGTAATGTTTCCCTGCAATAAATCGCTTCCTGCTGGTTTCCCTAATTGTTTATCTGTTGATATAAAATCCAATACGTCATCCACAATTTGATAACTCATGCCGACATAATAGCCGAATCGTTTTAACCGTTTTGTATTGACCGGATCCACATTAGCCACAACGGCCCCCACTTCACAGCTTGATTCAATAAGGATGGCCGTTTTCCGTTTGATGCGGCGGAAATAATCTTTCAAGTTTTGATTTAAGCGGTATTTATCTTCAATTTGGATGATTTCTCCATTGCAGATTTCAACCATCGTCCGTGCTAAAATTTGATGGGCCTTTGGATTCTCAATATGCGATACATATTGAATGGCGCGTCCAAAAATAAAATTTCCTGTAAGCATCGCAACCCGATTATTCCATTGAGAACGAACGGTAGGACGCCCCCGTCTCATGTCGGAATGGTCGATGACATCATCATGTACGAGAGAACCCATATGAATCAATTCAAGGGGAACAGCAGCATATTTCATTCGTTCAATATTATATTGACCAAATTTTGCACTCATTAAAACAAAAAGTGGGCGAATTCTTTTGCCGCCCGCATGCAATAGATGGAGAGAGGCGTCGTTTACTACATTCGACGTTGAATAGAGCGCTTTTTCTAATTCTTTTTCGATGATGTCTATATCCGGTTTAAAATCGGAATAGAGCATTTTTAATTTCATCTTTTCCACTCGCTAACCTCTCCCTAACCTTCTTTTTTAAATCCCATATGCATTGCTGCTGCTCCACCGCTATAGCTTTTGTATGAGACGTTTACAAATCCCGCTTCTTCAAACATTTTGGCAAGTTTTTTCATTCCAGGGAAAGTGCTTGCGGATTCTTGCAGCCATGAATATTCTTCATAACTTTTTGCAAAAATTTTTCCAAATAAAGGCATGATGTATCGAAAATAAAAACGGAACAATTGTTTATATACGGGAATTTCCGGCTGAGATGTATCTAAACAAACAACCATTCCGCCCGGTTTTAACACGCGATGCATTTCCTTTAAAACCTGCATATAATCCGGTACATTTCTTAACCCAAATCCAATGGTAACGTAGTCAAAGGTATTATCTTCAAAGGGAAGTTCCATTGCATTTCCATGGATTAACTCCACTTGAGGATAGGGCTTTACTTTTTCAGCCCCAATTTTCAACATATTTTTGCTGAAATCGAGCCCTTTGACGACGCCATTTTCACCAGTTGCCTTTGCTAAGGCAACCGTCCAATCGGCTGTACCGCAACAAACATCTAAACATTTGGATCCTGGTTTTACTTTCATTCGCTTCATGATATCTTCACGCCAACGGACATGAAGATTGAAGCTGATCACGGAATTCATTTTATCGTAATTTTTATAAATTTTCTCAAAAACTTCATGGACACGTTGCTCTTTGGATTTTTCCATTATTTTCATAACCTTTCTAACTCTCTCTAATCAACTGTTCTGCAATGTATTGTTTCAATTCAGCTTTCATAGAAGAGATGCGTAGCAATTCCTGCAATTGATGAATAAGCTCATCAATTTTAGTTTGAAGCATCTGTTCAAATTGTATTGAATTACCCGATTCAAAACTTTCGATCATTTTTTGTAAAATCAGAGAGCTATTACCTTTTCTATAGTTTAGTAGTTCATTTTGTAATCGAAGAATTAATAAATGATGTTGCATGATTTTAGCATACTTATTGAAATTGTATATTTGATAAAATCTACTGATACATTCTGATTCAATCACTGATAAGCTTTCAAACCAATCATCGATGGCATAAGGGATTGGTTCATATACTCGAACTTCATGTTCAGATCTTAATATAACGCTTTCAGAAAGTTGACGAATTAATGAAATATTACCGGATTTCGCTAAAATTTCATAATACCGACCACTGTAATAATCGCCAGAAAGCACTGTCAGCTGTTGCTCTTTAGTTGTTGCATTATACTCGTCAACGAGGTTATGTTTCGCAAGGGATGCTTGTACAATCCCTACCGCAATAATCCCTTTATATATATCATCATTCCAGAATTCCCCGTTAAAAAACGGCAACAGCAAATAAAATAATTGATTTTCATCCACCAATGGATTACCTGTATATTTCACAAGTGTTTTCTGATGCACCTTTTGATAAATATCATTTTTCAATTGTTCGATATGCTTTTCAATATATGATGTATCCATAGGTATTACTCCATTCCACATTTAAACACTGACTCTTGCAGTTATTACAGTCGTCATACAAAGCATTTTATTTTTTTGACTGACTTTCGATAATGCCATGAGCTGTATAAATTTTTGCTTTTCCGCGAATCTTCATAGCCGAAGTGTGTTCAGTAAATTGGGCAATCATCACTTCTCCGGCATCCAATTTTTCGGAATGATGAAATTTTGTATCTTCTCCTCGAGTTAAACCAATTACATGTACGCCATCTTCTTCAGCTTCAATTACGACATAATCAGATTGGTTCATACTTCTCCCTCACATCTAACTTTTTCTTTGTTATCATAACATAATCTAATTTGTTAATTAAGACATTTGAATAAATGAAATCACTTCTTGGCGTTTTACATCATCTACTTCATAAATGCCTCTTGCACAAGAAGTCACCGTTTTGGTTCCCGGTTTTTTTAATCCCCTCATGGTCATGCACATATGTTCTGCTTCTATCATCACAAAAACGCCTTGGGGTTCTAATTTTTCCATCAGAATATCCGCAATTGTCGTTGTAATGCGTTCTTGCAATTGAGGTCTGTGGCTGACTGATTCCACCAACCGTCCAATTTTGCTTAAACCGGCTACCCGTCCGTGTTGGGGTATGTATGCAACATGGGCTTTCCCATAAAATGGGACCAAATGATGTTCGCACATCGAATAGAAAGGAATATCTTTTACAAGAACTAATTCATCATGATTCTCATGAAAGACCGTATCAAACAAACTTCTTGGATCTTCATTCAACCCTTTAAACATTTCTTCATACATTTTTGAAACTCGTTTCGGTGTATCGATGAGTCCTTCACGATTAACGTCTTCTCCTACGGCCTCTAAAATCATTTTTACCGCTTCTTCTATTTTTTTTAAATCAACATTCGACATAAAAGTTCCTCCTAAAATTCGACAAAGCACAACACTGTCAAATTGAATCGTAGCATATACAGACGTGAATCGCAAAAGGCTTTTATTCATTTTGAATTTTTTGATGAGTTTTCTTGACCTAAATGGTAAAATTGATATATCATTCTTTAATATTATAATATGTAAAAAGAGCAGTCATCATATTCATGACGACTGCTCTATGTAATTTTTAAAGAAGCTTTATTTTACAGCTTCTTTAAGTGCTTTACCTGGTTTGAAAGCTGGAACTTTGCTTGCAGCGATTTCGATTTCTTCCCCTGTTTGTGGATTACGTCCTTTACGTGCAGCACGTTCACGAACCTCAAAGTTTCCAAAACCGATTAATTGCACTTTGTCACCCTTTGCAAGAGTGTCTTGAATTATATCGAATACTGCATCAACTGCTTTAGAAGCGTCTTTTTTAGAAAGACCAGCAGCTTCTGCAACAGAGTTTACTAATTCTGTTTTATTCATGCCATTCACCTCCTCTCAAAGGGTTAGAAAAGCTAAATCATGTAAAAAGAGTAACATAATGAAATACTTGGCGCAACTGTATTTATGCATGTTTGTCCAAGAAAAGTGGTATTTTTTAAACATGACGAACAAAAGAAGATAACGAAAAGGACTTTTCGTCTACAGTGACAAAAAGTCCTTAATAATATTCCATTATTTTTATTATTTCACTTTTTTTAAATAATAAACGTAATGAGGCCTTTTTCTCCTTCGTTTACCATTCTTTCAATTGTTTGGCGCATTCTCTTCTTCGCGCTTGGAGGTACAGCATTCATTTTGTAGCGGATGCTTTCCGTCAACACTTCATAAAGCGGCGTTCCAAACAATTGCGTCTGCCATAACGCTTCCCGATCGTGTCTATAGGCGTATTGCAAGTCTTTCAACAGCTGCTGGCTATGGAACTCTGAACCGATAAGCGGCGAAAATTCAGACTCCATATCAACGCGGATAATGTGATATGAAGGGGCTTTCGCCTTCATTCGAACCCCGTAGAAATTGTTTTGCTTAATAATTTCAGGCTCGCTTGGTTCGAATTCTTCCACTGTCGGCAACGTCACGCCATAGCCATTCACCGTTGCCTCTTCGATGGCTTCACGGAAGCGTTTCTGCGCCTTCTTCGCCTCTTGTGCTTCTTTAATGAATAAGAGCCAATCTTTTTTCGTTTCAATCGGCGCATCTAAAAATTCGTTGCATACTACTTTATAAATTTCCGGTTTCAACGTGATGCGCACCGTTGCAACGCCAAGGCCTGCATCGACTTTTTCAATTTCGCAGCTTTCAATAAAATCAATTTCCCTTAATTCTTCCACTGCCCCGTGGACATCCCGAATTTTAGTTACAGAGTTTAGAACATTGCCTACTGCTTCAGAAACCGTGGCATTCACATAATGGCTAGGCTCTAAAACATCCAGCCAATCCGGCTTCTCCACTTCAATATCTTCTACTGGGAATTCATACAACGCTTCTTCTAAAATATACTCCATGTCTTTTAATGTCATTTGATCAATGGATGTCGCAATTACGGGAACATTATATTTTGCAAGCAATTCATTGCGCAATTTTTGCGTATTTTGATTATTTGGATATTGGCTGTTTAAGATGACGACAAATGGTTTTCCGATTTCCTGCAGTTGTTCAACAATTTGTTCTTCCGCCACTTGTGCAGCTTCCCGGGCAATTCCGTTGACTGTGCCATCTGTTGTCACTACAACCCCGATATTAGCATGATCGCGGATGACTTTATCTGTTCCGATTCGAGCTGCTTCCTGGAATGGTATGGCTTCTGCATTCCATGGCGTATGCACATATTTTGGTCCATTTTCATCTTCATAGCCTTTGACTCCATCAATGATATAACCAACACAATCAGCAAAGCGAATGCGGAAAGGTATTTCACTTTCCCCGATGCAAATTTCTGTTCCATGGGCAGGAACAAATTTTGGTTCTGCCGTCATAATGACAGGACCAGGTGAGCTTTGTGGTAGCTCGTCCAGCGCTCTTTTTCGTTCTTCCTCATCTACAATATTCGGAAGAACAATCGACTCCATCATTTTTTTCACAAATGTGGACTTTCCAACCCTTACAGGCCCAACAACACCGATATATACATCACCATTTGTTCTTTCAGCTATTTGTTGAAAGATTTGTTCCCCTATTGTAGCTCCTCCTTTACGTACTTCAATCTATGAATTATATATTTAAAATATGAAAAACCTTGCACGAAAAGTCGTACAAGGCTTAAATTTTTTATTTTTTTGTTGGATCATACATGAATACTGGTTCATTATTTTCATTGACCGTATATGGCAAGGAATAAGCTGGCACTACTGGGTAAGCTTCCACCAAGTACATCCGAATATCTTCGCCTGGTTCTGGATGGATGTCATTGTTCTTTAGAAAATGGGCTAAATCGATGGAATAATCCACATAGGCCTTTCCTTCCGTTGAAGCGACTAACGGCAAATGATTATTGGAATATGGGCTAGGAACGGTGAGTTCATTTTTGTAGCCCAATTTTTTGAAATCTATTGAATAAACATAGTCGGCAATCTGTTCTTTATACATCATATATTTTGTTGAGAGAAGCCGAAGATTCAATTCCCGAATGGTCTCAGCTGATCGCAAATCTACCAGTTTTACGGTCGGATTATTTTCAGGATCCCAAATAATATATTGGAAAATGCCGCCTTTTTCATAGGCATTTCCAGGAATATTGGCTAAATATTTCGGCACGAGTTTTGAAAAATCAATTGGATATTTAATAAAGATGTCTGTATCCATATCTTTATTTTTGATTGGCAAGACACCAGTTTCCGCTTTATATTGATCAATGGCATTTTGCACCGCAATGAGCTGCACATCATCGGGCACTTGGTTTTCAACTCGTTCTTCTTGAGGAAATAAACAGCCGGATAATAAAAAGGTCGCTAGTAGCAACATTGCCAAAAGAATTGGTTTCTTCTTCATCATATTCACTCCTAATTATGATGGCCATGTAGAAACAACTAAAACCATAAGCAGCGTTCCGATTATAAAAATGATAAAGGCAATTAATCGAATAAGGGAAGACAAAATGCTGTTTTTTATCCATTTACGAGCCGCTGTTACCATGATAATAGAAAGAATCATTGCTGCAATGGAATAAAAGGAAACCCACATGACATCCAGCGGGCTCATATTGGCTAAAGGTCCGCGGGCAGAGCCGAGGACAAATGCATTCATATCCATTAAAATGAATGGATTTATCATGACCATTCCACCTTTCAAAAACAATATGTACATAGGATGAATGGTTCATCCTGCACAAACAGAATATGCGTTCGTGCATTTATTGGATGAACGGGTTCCTTTCAACCGAAAAAATGTTTTCGATTGGCACCCGTTCATACATGGTTATTGCAAATAATCAATTTCTCTTTTCTTTAAGCGATGCATTAATTCATCCACTGCCTGTTTCGGTTCTTTGCCTTCAAATAATACCTGGTAAAGCGCCGTTGTTATAGGCATCGGCACATCATATTTTTCTGCCAGCTGATAGGCGGCTTTTGTCGTGCGGACACCCTCGACCACCATACCCATTGTTTCTAATACTTCATCCAGCTTCATGCCTTTCCCGAGCATATTCCCCGCTTTCCAGTTTCGGGAATGGACACTTGTACAAGTCACAATTAAATCTCCCATGCCCGTTAGTCCTGCAAAGGTGAAAGGATTGCCTCCCATTCGGACGCCTAAACGGGCAATTTCAGCAAGTCCCCGTGTAATTAATGCCGCCTTTGCATTATCCCCATAGTTCAGACCATCGGAAATGCCTGCCGCTAAAGCGATGACGTTTTTCAGCGCACCGCCAAGTTCCACTCCTATGACATCGGTATTTGTGTAAACTCGGAAATAATGATTCATAAATAAATCTTGTATTTTTTCAGCGGAGCGTAGATTTGTACAGGCTGCTGTAATGGTTGTTGGATGATGCAACACCACCTCTTCCGCATGGCTAGGGCCAGACAGCACGACGATGTCCTCCACAACACTTGAATCAAGGGTTTCCTGTAAAATTTCTGAAATGCGCTTTAATGTATCCGGCTCAATTCCTTTTAAAACATGGACAATGAGCACTTTCTTATTTAAATAATTCATGACTTGTCCGGCCACTTCACGAATCGCCTTTGTCGGCACCGCAAAAACAAGTATTTCCCCATGCTCAACGGCTGTTTGTAAATCGCTTGTTGCCGCTAAATTTTCAGGCAGCTGAATGTTTGGGAGATATTTTTCATTTGTATGCCGTTCATTGATTTCCTTCGCTTGATCGTCTCGATGGCTCCAAATAAGCGTTTCGTGGCCATTTTCAGTTAATACCATAGCTAAAGCGGTTCCCCAAGAACCTGCTCCTAGTACTGTTACTTTTTTCATTGAATTCCTCCACTATTTTACTCACGGGCACGCGGTATGATGCGAATTGGCGTTCCCTCAAAATCAAAGGTTTCACGAATTCGGTTTTCTAAAAATCGAAGGTAAGAGAAATGCATCAGTTCCGGATCGTTCACAAAAGTTATAAAAGTCGGCGGTTTAACGGATACTTGCGTTGTGTAGTAGATGCGCAAGCGTTTTCCTTTTTCCGTTGGTGCTGGATTTCTTGCAATCGCATCTTCAATGACATCATTTAAAATGGATGACTGGATGCGCATTGCATGGTTTTCGCTGACACGTTTCACTAACGGCAAAATTTGATGGATCCGCTGTTTCGTTTTAGCAGATACATAAACGATAGGTGCATAATCCAAAAATAAAAATTGATTCCGTATCGTTTCCGTAAATTCATTCATAGTCTTTTCATTTTTCTCGATGGCATCCCATTTGTTCACGACAATAATAATGGCTTTTCCAGCTTCGTGGGCATATCCGGCAATTTTTTTATCTTGTTCTTGAATGCCCTCTTCCGCATTTAATACCACAAGCACCACATCTGAACGTTCAATGGCTCTTAATGCCCGCAATACGGAATATTTTTCGGTGCTTTCATAGACTTTTCCTTTTTTGCGCATTCCCGCCGTATCGATAATGACATAATCTTGTCCATCATACGTATAAGGGGTATCGACTGCATCCCGAGTCGTACCGGCAATGTCGCTGACAATGACCCTTTCTTCGCCAAGAATGGCATTGACCAGCGAAGATTTCCCAACATTTGGTCTGCCGATTAACGAAAATTTAATCACATCATTGGCATACTCATCTTCATATTCTTTTGGAAAATGTTTTGCACATTCATCCAATAAATCCCCGATTCCAAGTCCATGGGAACCGGAAATTGGTATCGGATCTCCAAATCCTAAAGTATAAAAATCATAGATCATTTCACGCATATCCGGGTTGTCGATTTTATTGACCGCAAGCACGACCGGTTTATTGGTTTTATAAAGTATTTTCGCAATTTGCTCATCTTGCAGCGTCACGCCTTCGCGCCCGTTTGTCATAAAGATAATGACATCCGCTTCTTCCATCGCAATTTGAGCTTGTGCGCGAATATGTTCAATTAAAGGTTCATCGCTTCCTAAATCAATTCCTCCGGTATCGATAATGTTGAATTCATGATTCAACCATTCTGCCGAACTGTATATGCGGTCGCGGGTTACTCCCGGAACATCTTCCACTATGGAAATTCGTTCGCCAACAATACGATTGAATATTGTAGACTTTCCTACATTTGGACGACCTACGATGGCGATTACTGGTTTTGTCATCTGTCCTTCATCCTTCCAAAATCTTATCTTTTGTATTATACACGAAATCTCATGGTTTATCATATTTTGACATAGATGGACATAAAAAAAGCGTACTCACGAAAAGCACGCATTTTTTATCTACAATTTTTATTGTTCTTTCAATTTTTTCAACTGATCTCCGATAACATCGCTGATAGAAAATCCTGTTGTTTCTTCCGGCAATTGATAATCAAATTCCTCTTGTTCTTTGGAATGTTCTTCAAGGGCTTTAATGCTCAATGATAAGCGTTTCTCCTGCTCATTTACATCAAGTACTTTCACTTGCACTTCTTGGCCTTCTTTTAATACTTCATGCGGAGTGTTGATGTGTTTCTGGGAAATTTGCGAGATGTGAACTAACCCTTCAACTCCAGGGAACACTTCAACAAAGGCGCCGAATGAAACTAAGCGTTTTACTGTGCCTGTCAAAACTTGGCCTTTTGAAACGCGTTTGCTTATATTTTCCCATGGCCCCGGCAGCGTCTCTTTAATGGACAAAGAAATTCGCTCGTTTGCCGGATCGACGGATAATACTTTTACGTTCACTTCTTGACCTTCTTTTAACACCGTGCTGATATCTTCTACATGCTCATGGGCAACTTGTGAAATGTGCACAAGTCCATCCACGCCGCCAATGTCGACAAAAGCGCCGAATGGAGCCAATCGTTGAACTTTCCCTATTAATACATCGCCTGGTTTAATACTTTCAAGCAATTGCTTCTTTTTATTTTCTTTCTCTTGTTCCACTACCGCACGATGGGATAAAATTAATCGGCCTTTTTCTTTATCTAATTCCGTGATTTTAAATTTCATTGTTTTCCCTTTGTAGCCCTCGAAATCTTCAACAAAATAATCTTCCACTAAAGAAGCTGGAACAAATCCGCGAACTCCTAAATCAACAACTAGACCGCCTTTTACAATATCTTTTACTTCCGCTTCAAAAACTTCTCCTTTTTCATAAAGCTCTTCTAATTTATCCCAAGCTTTTAAAGCATCTACTTTTCGTTTTGAAAGAACAAAGTTTTCATCTTCAATTTTCGTAATCATTAATTCCAGCTCGTCGCCGACAGACACAACATCAGATGCCTTTTCCACATGCAAGCTGGAAAGTTCGCTGATCGGCACAATTCCATCAAATGGAGCGCCTTCTATTGTGACAGTTACTGCCTTATCTTCTACTTTCGCAGCAACTGCTTTTACAATATCCCCCTCATGGAATTCACGGCCCAATTCTAAATTCATTTCCTCGGACATATGTAACCCTCCTTCACATCTTACACTATCTATTTTATTAGAAATTCCATATAAACACAAAAATTTTTCCTTATAGTTAAAATATTTCCTTATTTATGAATAACATACGTGGAAAGAAAGATGGATTATTCCATTTTCTCCTTTGCCATGCTTAGAATCTTCTCTGCCACTTCATCGATGGTTAAATCCGTTGTATCAAGATAGATGGCATCGTTTGCTTGTACTAAAGGGGAAATTTCTCTTTCCATATCTTTTTGATCACGAAGGGCAATCTCTGCTTTTAGTTTTTCAAAGTCGGATGGAATTCCTCTTTTTTCATTATCTAATTGTCGGCGCCGCGCTCTTTCCTCAACAGAAGCGGACATAAAGATTTTCAGTTCTGCATCTTTTAATACATGGGTTCCAATATCTCGTCCATCCATAACCACCGCACCGTCCTTTGCCAATTCTTTTTGCTTCGCTACAAGAATTTCGCGAACTTTTCCCAAGGCAGCCACTTGTGGAACATTTGCAGTAATTTCATTGGAACGAATTTTTTCCGTCACATCTTCTCCATCAACAAATACAAGTTGTCCATTTGGAGACGGCTTTAGATCAATATTTGTTCTTAGAAGCATTTCCTCTAGTTTTTTTTCATCATCTAATTTTATGTTTTCTTTTAAGGCTTTATACGTTGTCGCCCGATACATGGCTCCTGTATCAATGTAAGTGAACCCTAGTTTTTCAGCAACGATTTTTGCTACAGTGCTCTTTCCTGCTCCAGCAGGTCCATCAATTGCGATTTGTATATTTTTTTTCATACTACTCTTACTTCCCTCCAAAGATGTCGTATAAAAGATATTCTACTTTTATTTCTCAGTGAACACAAAAAATACATTTTTGAATTTTTTACATAAAAAAGCCCTCCAATAAAATGAAACTATTGGAGGTCTTTCATCTCCTTCATCAATATTACTTGGCGCTCAAAACAAAAACGCAGTATATTTTGTTGATCCGTTTGATCGATATCAACATATTTAAAGGCTGCGAATCGTTGTTCATTTTTTTCATATATACGGACTACCTCTGCATCCGTTTGAACATAGAGTATTTTACCATTAATATAAGGTAAAACAATTGTAAGTTTGACCTTATCGCCTAAATTAAATAATGAAGGATTTTTCAATTTTACAGCAATTCCACCAGCGCTGATATTTTCGGTTACAAACTGATAAAATTGATGATTATGCTCCACCGCGACATCTACGTCGGTCTTAATGCGAACAAATTCCCTTCTCTGTATTCTTGTGAACTCTTCTGCTGGAGGGCATGAGAGCATAATCATTGGAATATGATCATTTTTTCGGCCAAGCACTTTCGTTTCGAATGCATAATAAATTTTGTCCTCTTTTTGAAAAATCGCCCGAAATTCAGTACCTGTTAGCAAATGTAAAGTTTTGCCCGTCTGAACATTTATCGGATAACTAACGTAAAGGATATTGTCTTTTTTATCCATCACTTTGCATTTAATATCATCATCATCATAATCGGATGTTAACGGTTCTAATATAATAGATGTCCCTATCTTTACTTCCATTGATTAATCGCCTCGCACAATAATCTAATATTAATTATTGCACGAAACGGTTAAAAATTCTAGGGTATTTGAACAATTATGGTAATTGCTCCACTTTTAAAACATCATGGTTCTCCGTATCCACAACTATTCGGTAAGTTTCATTAATATTGTCCTCAAATCGCGCAATCACTTCGTAGCATAATCTTAGCTGATAAACTTCATTTTCTGTATAAATGAAGCGTTCTTCTTCCACCACAGTATTTGGACGGAAAAACTGTTTCCAGTCGATTGGGTTCACTGGTTGATCATCATTGATCGTTTCCTTTTGGACATATTCCATTGCATTCAACCCTAATAATTCACCGCTGTCTTTCGATATTTTCATTTGGATGCCATCTGGATAGACGATTGCATTGTGTTTACCAGCCACCCGTGCAAGGTGAACGTGCCATGCTTCATGGTTTTCACGCATTTCAATGATTTGTAGATCATCATATCCAGCACGTTCAATAAATTGATTTGTCAGTTCTTTCACTTTTTCTTGCGTAATATTACGATCCGGCTGAACAGGACGTTCAGACAAGAAGGAGATTAAGTGTCCACCTTTTACAGTAATGTCTGCATATCCTACACGGCTGCCTTTCACAAATTGAATGTGATAGAAAGGATATGGTGCATCTTCCTTGTTTTTCGAAACGGTATAAGTGGCATCTTTAATTCCCGGAACTAATTGTTCCAAAACTTGAATGGCTTCATCCTTCGTAATTTCCCGATCTCTGATATGTTTCAAATCGCGCTTTTTCAGCCAGTCGGACTCACTTGTTGTTAAAGGGAAATCCTTTTCCGTGTAAGTTTTTAAATTGGATGCCAAATTTTTAAAAGGAGATTCTTCGAGATCCATTTTTGCTACTTGCTTCCATTTATCAAAGTCTTCATCATTTTCATAAAACTGAGCAGTCGCAACAGCCCATTCCTCTGTTAATTTTTCTAAATTATTATGAACGACATTCATTTTCTTTTGCCAAGTTTCATAATCTCCATTCGTTGACGCTCTTTTTGCTTCATCGCCAATTTTCCCAATATAACGAAGCCATTGATTGGCCACCTCTTGATTAAGCGGCAAACTGCTGATAAATGAACGCAATTCATTGCTCGTACGCCAAATATTATCAAGTTCATTTTGCAATGCTTTCTCATCTTGGAACAATAAAGATTGTGCTACAGACCGTTCTAAATAAGATAATTTTTCGCTGGCGCTGGATAAAGAATTTGTATATTGAGCATGTATTGTTTGTTTCAACTGTTGATTATCCGAACGGACATCGTATGCATAAAACCCTAATGCTATCACAGCAATGGAAAGTAAATACACTAAACTTTTCATAACGTCGCTCCTTTAATAGCAAAAGATGTGATTACCAATTTGTTTTATTTGCGGCCTTGTCCAAATCCATTTGCTTGTAGCTGTTTGCGGGTTAAAGTAATAAAGGGCGTTTTCAGATGGATCCCATCCGCTCATCGCATCAAGAACGGCTTGTTTCGCCCGTTCATTTGGCGTCAACCAAATTTGTCCATCTGCCACTGCTGTAAATGCACCTGGTTGGAAAATAATTTCGGAAATGGTATTAGGGAAATCTGGTGATTCTAATCGATTTAGAATTACTGCCGCCACCGCTACTTGCCCTTCGTATGGCTCTCCTCTTGCTTCACCGTAAACCGCATTCGCCATCAGCTGCAAATCCTGCTCTGTAAATTTGGAAGGCAGCTGATAACTTGTACTTCCCGATGAACCTCTTCCTCCTTTTACTTGTTGGTCAAGCGGTATTCCTCCATAATAAGTAAATTCTCTGCCGGCATTGATTTGCGCATGTACCCATTCCCGGTCAAAATCGCTGTTTCTCACGAGCACCCTTTTTGTTTCTGCACCAGCAATTCCATCCACTTTTAAACCGTAGCTTTCCTGGAAGTTTCGCAATGCCCAATACGTTCCGTATCCGAACTTTCCATCGATTTTTCCGTGATAGAATCCTAAATATTGCAATCTTGCTTGCAGCTCGATTACGTCATCGCCAAAGGCACCCCGTTCAATAACTTGATTGGAAAAAGCGAAAGATTCTTCTGGTTTCATAAGCGCAATCGTGCTAAATGCAGCGATGAAATATAGCATGACAACAAGAATTTTTCTGAACATCTCTTTCACTCCTTTTTCATAGCATGTTAAATTTAGCAACATTTATACCCATCATGAAAAAATGGCCGCATCTTCAATCGAAACGACCATTCAGGGATTATTATGTACAGTGAACAAATTTTTATGGTTGTTTTTAAAAAATAAAAAAGACCTGAAAGTACATTGGTTCTTTCAAGTCTTTCTAAATTTTATTTTGTTCCACTAAATGTTTAATTAAATGCTCATGGGCAAGTTTAACTTTCTTTAAAGCAAACCACCATAAAAACAGCATAAACGGCGCCATTAAATATAGCCAGTAATCTTCGAACATTAAAATAGAATTATAGATGACATGCAAAATAAATGGAGCTATGAGAGATAAGGCTAAAAATTCCTTTGAATATTTCGTTTTCGTAAACTTGCTTCTTCCAAAATAATACCCCATCACAACGCCAAATAACGCATGGCTTGATACAGGCAATAAAGCGCGCATAAAAGCGGTGTCAATTCCGAACGTAAGTAAGTAAAGAATGTTTTCCAATGTGGCAAACCCTAAAGAAGCAGCTGCTCCATACAAAATCCCGTCATACGGATCGTCAAATTCTACATGGCGAAAAATAAAGGCATAAATAATGAACCACTTAAAAAATTCTTCCAATGCACCGGTAAAAATAACATTGCGAAGAAACGGATTGGCGATAATCCCTTCCTCCTGTACAACATATTGAATGAACATAATTGGGAAAGTGATTAAAAGGCCAAAAATAAATGTCCGAAAAAGGGTTTTTCGAGGTTCCGTCGCCATTTGATTCCGCAAATAAAAATAACTAAATAACGCACAACCTGGAGCAATCGCTGCAGAAAGTAATATAAACAATATCGACGCTCCCTTCCATATAATTATATTTTATAGTAACAACTATCTTTTTTAAAGGAAAACAATAAAAAGGGCTGTTTCCGAAAGTCGAACACTTTCGGAAACAGCCTTACTTCTTATAGGAATATTCTCTTAAAAATTTTCCCTGCGGTGGTCACAAAACGCGCCTCCTCGTCCGCAATTTATCTGCGGCAAAAACTCTAGCTAAAGCCGCAATGGGGACGTCTCAACTTTTCAGACGTCCCCTTTTTTTAAGAATTATTGATTTCTCTTATTTTCAATCGCCTTTGCAATAAAGCCCCCGTGGAATTTTCCATTCTCGATGAAAATTTCATTCGCATTATTTCCGGCAGCAAGCACCCCGGCAATAAATAAATTTTCTACATTGGATTCCATTGTCTCTGGATCATATGTAGGACGTCCTGTTTCTTCATCTATCGTTACGCCGATTTTTCGAATAAACTCATGGTCAGGATGATAACCGGTCATAGCAAAGACGAAATCGTTTTTTATTACTTCTTCTTTGCCATCGATATTTAAGACCACTTCTTTTTCACGAATCTCTTTCACCGTCGTGTTGAAGTGCATCACTACTTCACCGTTTCGAATCAATGATTGGAATTCCGGCAAAATCCATGGTTTAATGCTCGGTGAAAAGTCATTGCCGCGGTATGCAACTGTTACGCGGGCCCCTGCTTTATGCAATTCCAGCGCTGCATCAACCGCTGAGTTTTTTCCTCCAACGACAAGGACATCTGTATCAAAAAAAGGATGGGCTTCTTTAAAATAATGGAACACTTTTGGCAAATCTTCTCCAGGAACATTCATATAATTTGGATGGTCATAATAGCCTGTTGCCAAAACAACATAAGGTGTTTCATATTGAGCTTTATCCGATGTAACGGTGAATAACCCATCCGGACGTTTTTCCACAGACAATACTTTCTCAAAACGGTTCACATGAATATTTTTTAATTTTACTACTTCGCGATAATAGACAAGGGCTTGATTTCTGCTCGGCTTCCGCTGCTCTATAATGAACGGCACATCGCCAATGGCCAATTTTTCACTTGTGGAGAAAAAGGTTTGGTGGGTTGGATAATGATAAAGGGCATTCACCACATTGCCTTTCTCAATCACAATCGGCTTCAACCCGATATTTTGCAATTCAATCGCTGCCGATAAACCACAAGGGCCTCCTCCAACGATAATCGCATCTACTTTTTGCATTGTTCACAACTCCTTATATTCAACAAACTACTAGATTATTATACCGCGAATTGTCAACTATGGGGTTAGAAGGTATCTTGAAAATTTATCTCGATGATGTGGCACTCGGGTTTTGCACCAAAGCGCAAAGGAATCATTGTTGTTCCGTAGCCATTGCTAATGAGGGTATATTTTCCTTCAACAGAGGTAAAAGAGCCTAGGGGATGAATGCCGAAAGGGCCAAATCGAATTTGTCCTCCATGCAAATGTCCAGCCAGCCAAACATCCGCATGAAAATTTTTGATTCGTGAAAAAAGCATTGGATTATGGGACACAAAAATCACCGCATCCTCTGGTTGGCATTTTTCAAAGGCTTTTTGCGGATCAGCTTTGCGCGATGAAACATCATCTACTGCACTAAGCCAGCATCTGTTCATCATATTCGGCAGAAGAACCGCATCATTCTCGATAATTTGCACGTCCATCTCTTGAAAAATCTTTCTTAGACGTTCTTCCCCCACTTCCCGATCGTTATTCCCCCAAATAAAATAAACAGGGCCTAATGAGCGGAGAAGCTTCAGATTTTGATAAATTTTCGAAATCGGCGTTCTTTTGTCCGCTAAATCCCCTCCAATAATGACAGCCTGAATAGGTTCATTAATGCTTTGAATCATTTTATCGCTAATGGTGCGGGTATGGATATCGGAAATAAAAAAAATTGAATATTTTTCCTTCATTCCTTTTAACGTTAATTTATGGCGCACGACGTTATTTTCAAAGGCTATCTTCACCATGTAGAGTAAAAGCCCTGAACAAATAACAAGGACCGCTGCCAAACCAACCATGTACAAGCACCCCTCCCGGTAAAACAAAAAGACGTGGTGAACAACCAGCGTCTTTTCAACAGTAATGTATAATATTTTACTTGATTTTATTCCGGGATGACAAGCGACTGTCCTGGACTAATCACATCCGAAGACAAATGATTAGCTCTTTTAATTTTTTCGACGCCGCTGATTGGGTCGCTATAATATCGCTTAGCAATACGGAATAAAGTTTCGTTCGCGCTTACAGTATGTATTGTTTGCGAAGAAGTTTGCTTCTCGGAAGCATTATGATTTATTTTTGATGTAGAAGCTTTTTCTTCTTGATTTGATTGATTATTCTTTTTCTCTTTTGCTGATGGCTTTTCTTCATCGTCGGATTTGCCATCTTTTTTTGCCGTTTCAGATGAAGTTTCTTTCTCTTCTAAATCCTCATCATTTTCATTGGTTTTCGCTGATACTTCATTGTTTCTTTGAATTTCCACAACATTCTCGTCTTTATCAACTGCCACTTCTTCCTGGTCCGGTTCCCAAAAGCCCCACACATAAATTAAGATGGCTAAAGGGATGCCGATTAAAATCACCGTGAGTGTTGTCAGCAATGGAGTTTCTTTTGATTTTTTCTTCTTTTTGCGGCGACGCTCAGTGCGGCTTAATCTAGTTTTCGCATCTTCTATCTCAATCCTTTGTCGATGTTCTTCTATCTTTTGGCGAAAATCTTTTTCAGTCATACGGCACCTCCCAATACGTCTGATTTAATTATGACGAAAATTATAGAAAAAGTAAATGAGAGGAAATTTCTATTTTCATAGAATTTTGTCGAAAAAGAAAGGGTTGTTGCTTTTTCAGTCAATTCCTATCAATATTTGTCGCAGTCGCAATTGCCAATTAAAGTTTACGTGCTTTGTATAGAACTCTTTTCTCGGATGAAGGAAGCGCTGATAATCGATGCCGCAATGTTCGCAGCAATGTTCCGGCTTTTCCTTTAACTTTTGTCCAAAATAGTGGACGAGCTGTTCCCGGATGCAGCAGTCACTTTTAACAACTTTCAGCATCTCATACACTAATCGATATTTTTCACCTGCCATTTGGCGGAAAATTCCTTTCACTTCTTCCTTTGAATAAAGATTCATCCAATAATGCAGCACGCGGAAAGTGGTTTCAGAAATCAGCCCATCTTGAATCATCTCTTTTGGATTAATGTTCTTATTCGCATATTCTTCGTACCATTCTATATGATTTTCATTCGGCAAATCTTCTGTAGCAATAAATCGGGCAACTTCTTCATCTCCATCGCAATACAATAAAATGGCAATGGCATCTTGTCCATCCCGCCCCGCTCTTCCAACTTCTTGCATATAATCCGCCACATTCGATGGCATCGTATCGTGAATGATTTGGCGCACATTTTCTTTATGAACCCCCATGCCAAAAGCATTCGTGGCTACAATCCACTCAAGGGAGCCTTCAATAAACTGCTGCTGGATAAATTGACGATCTTCCCCTTCTTTCCCTCCATGATAAGAAGAAACGGACACCCCGCGCTCCAACAATTGCGATGCCAATTCTTCCGTTCTTTTTCTTGAGCGGGTATAAATAATGCCTGGCCCTTCCGTATGGGAAACATGCTCGAGAAGCCATTCCATTTTTTCTTCCTTAGTTTGAAAAACCTTTTTTCCAAAGCGAATATTTGGGCGGTCTACAGAATGGATATATTCAAAAGGCGCTTTCATCATTAAGAAACGGCGGATATCTTCCAGCACTTTTTCCGTCGCCGTTGCGGATAATGCCAATATGGGCGGGCGGTTTTCTTTGAATACTTCCCCTATTTTTAAATAATCCGGGCGAAAATCAAATCCCCACTGGGAAATGCAGTGGGCCTCATCCACCACAATCAGAGCCAAATCCAACTCATTCAGCCGATTCATGACTTGCTGCTGGACCAACATTTCTGGAGAAATAAAAATAAAACGATATCCATGTAAATGATTTAATACATGCTGCTTTTCCTTTCGATTTAAGAAAGAATTGATGGCCACAACTCTCTTCTCTCCAAACTGTTTCATCTGATCCACTTGGTCTTGCATGAGGGAAAGTAGCGGCGAAATAATCAATACCGGCATGTTGAATATGTATCCCGGTAGCTGGTAGCATAACGATTTCCCCATACCTGTCGGAAGCAGGGCGATAGTGTCTCGTCCATTTAATAATTGCTCAATGACTTCCTTTTGGCCAGGGCGAAAGGAAGGATAACCAAAATGTTTTTTTAAGAGCTGTTCTAATTGCATTTGATTTCACCTCTCACAAGAGCCAGACGCAATTGGAAATAGGATAAATTGGGAAGTACTTCTCGGAGGACTTTCAGCTTTTTCGTTTGATAATCTTCTACCGCATAAAGAACTTTTTGTATATCTTCGGATTGGATGAACTGTTCGATTGGAAAAGTAGGGTCGTTGATTGCCAATTCCACTAAATGGTCTTCAATCGTGCTTCGCTTTAGCTTCCGTATTTGGCTTATTTGTTCAACAGAATACCCTTTTTTAAATAAAAGGGCCGTATAATAAGCTGAACCGGTCAACGGAATTTCCGAACGCACTTGATTCGTCATTTGATATAAATAAGGATATGGATGAGGGTTTGACAAAATTTCATTCAGCCATTGATGAAGGCAGGCAACAAATAACAGTTGAACATCCAATTCTTCTATCTCCAATTCCTTGCTGAGCTGCTCCCAAGTAAAGCCATGGATTTTGTAGCCTGTTAAACGCTTCACCACAATTTCTTTTGCCTGTTCATGGACTTTGGCGCTTCCAAGGCTTTGCAGCATTTCATCGTATAGATTATGGCTGAGGAGTCCCGATTTATAATCATGTCTCATTAAAAATCCTTTCACCCATCTTTGAATGTCTTCATCCTTTTGAATGGGGCTGAAGGTCATTACCTTTTCTTTAGCATGGGATAAACTTTGGACGACGAGGGATAGCCTTGAGAAAAAGAGGTGTTCATTTCCCCGATATTGCCATCCGTTTAAAGGAAGAGGGTCATACTGCCGCCACTCAGCATTTCCTTTATCAGTCAATCGGAAACTGTTTTCTGTTAAAAAAATGTATTGCTGCTCTACAAGTTTTTGAATGACTTCATCATAAGTATTTCGCGACAATTTTGGGAAGATGCCAAAGTATGGATGCAAATGAAAAATGCCTACATCTTGAATCGTCTGGCCTGATCGCTTCCCTTTCAACAAATGATAAGGGGAAGAAATGGTTCGTTCATTTTCTAGGATTTTTAGAATATTTAAGACTAAATACTGAAATAGCAAATCAGAACCTCCATTTTACAGTCTTGATGTTGAAAAGTAATATAAACAGTTTTAGAATAATAAAGAAGCTTTAACTAGGAAGCTCGATAGAAAGAAGGAGAGATTTATATGCCAAAATATACAATTGTAGATAAAGATACATGCATTGCTTGCGGCGCTTGCGGTGCAGCAGCTCCTGACATTTATGATTATGACGATGAAGGAATTGCCTTTGTTATTTTAGATGATAACACGGGGACTGCTGAAGTACCAGAAGATTTGCTGGAAGATATGCAAGATGCTTTTGAAGGCTGCCCAACAGATTCCATTAAAGTGGCAGACGAACCATTTGATGGGGATCCATTGAAATTTGAATAAGACAATCGAGTAGGAGGGAGCGATTAACTCCCGTCCTCTCACACCACCGTACGTACGGTTCCGTATACGGCGGTTCAATTAAGATCATTGACGCAAGTTTTCA
>NZ_CP036528.1:1608514-1644679 GCF_004331915.1 Ureibacillus thermophilus | reverse complement strand
ATCGAACGAATTTGTGTCCTCTTCTTTCCAATTCTTTATCTAGTTCATCTAGTACAATGTTAGATAGTAGCGGACTTAATGGTCCTCCTTGTGGAGTTCCCTCAAATGTGCTTGATACCACACCATTAATCATGACGCCCGATTGTAAATACTTACGAATCAATTTCAGTAATGGTTTATCTTGGATTCTCTTCGCGAGTGTACCCATTAATCTGTCATGGTTGACCTTATCAAAGAATTTCTCCAAGTCCATATCTACAACCCATCGATGTCCATCTCTTATATATTCTTTCGCTTTCCTCACCGCATCATGAGCACTTCGGTTTGGTCGAAATCCGTAGCTGTTTTCAGAGAATGTAGGGTCATACACTTTTGAAAGTACTTGGGCGATTGCTTGTTGAATCAAACGGTCTGTTACGGTAGGGATTCCTAGTAAACGAACACCGCCGTCAGGTTTCGGGATTTCGACTCTGCGGACTGGCATTGGTTCATAAGTTCCCTTGAGAATTGCCTCCTTAATAGTTAGCCAGTTTTCGACTATGTGCTGTCGTAAGTTTTGTACGGGCATCATATCTACTCCGTGGCTTCCTTTATTCTGTTCTACACGTTTTAGTGCTTGAAGCATATTCTCCCGTGACAGGATTTGATTCAAAAGCATCGTTATTCTCCTTCCGTGAATAGCTTGTCTTCTTATGCCAGTGGTCACTCCACCCTCCAAGAGGTCCCCCACGGGATTCACCGCTTCCTTCCTCAAGTGAGGTACTACGTTTTCTGTGTTCATCATGACTCACTGAATGCCAAGGGCTATTCTCTCTTAATTGTTCGGTCCTTCTTAGTAGTTCTAAACCAACTAATACGATGACCTCTGCTGACTTCTGACGGTTCAGCTACTTATCACTAAGTAGGTTATGAAGAGTACTTCACATATCCGCCAGACCTCCCCGGGTAAGTACATGCACTTTCACACCATCTATCCGCCTCATTTACTCGATATGACCTTCGACAGAAAGAGCTTTGTTTTGTTTTGCAAACTCACTCAATCATACCTAGCCTTATATGAGGTTCGTGTTCCTCGGACCGGAAGTTTGCCGCTCGCTTCCTTCAGATTCCGCGTCACCACGGACACCCTTGCGTTGAGCTAACCTCTACTTCTGTCTTCGGGGTTCGGGACTTACACCCTATAGTTCATGTACATGCCGGGCGCACAAAAAGAGCGAATGAAGCGACTTTGATTTTCATTCGCTCTTTTATTTTTTATGTTTGGCTCTCCCGCATTTTCTTAAATAAATAAGAAGCTAGTAGAAAGAAGCAGCCAAGACCGAAAATTGAATAATAGGAAGTTTCAAAAGATGGGCCAAAGGGGTGAATGGCAAATTTCACATAAAGGCTTAAGGCAAATAATCCAACAATCAGAATTCCATATAAAATGGTGCCGACTTTTTTCTTTCTGCGATCTTTAAAAGCTTCTTTTTTCAATAGAACGAAAACAAAATGAATCAATACCGCTAAACTTGCAATCAAAAGAAGCCCAGAGACAACAAGCGTTCCTGAATAAATCGTCTGGTCCTCTTTTTGTATAAGGGGCACAATTCCCCTAGCAATAAAATACCAACCAAATAAAGTCATAATGATCTCAACAATAAATTCTAGTTGGCGTTTCCATGATTCTTTCGGCAAGGAAGCAATGATTTCATCCGCCAGCTCTTTCGGATTTTTTCCAAACACTTCCTTAGCCGTCTTGCCTTCTTTTTGCGCCTCCAATAGATGATCGAGCATTTCAAGCAGCACTTCTTCTATTGCCCGCTCATCCCGGCTGAAATTCGCTCGTATATAGACAAGGAAGTTCTCGTAGTATTCTTGATTTTCCTTTGTCAAAAGTTTGCGCTTTTCGTTATTTTGCCGTATGAGTTCTTTAACAGGAACTTTCATGTTCATCCCTCCCTAATAGTTTCTCTATGGCACTTGAAAGAAGCTTCCATTCGTTTCTGATTTCTTCAAGTGCTTCTTTTCCTTTGATGGTGATCGAATAATATTTTCGATTTGGCCCTGAATCGGATGCCCTCACTTCCCCAACAATATATCCATTTTTTTGAAGACGAAGCAACACTGGATAAATCGTTCCTTCACTAATTTCCAACCCCACTTGCTCCAGTTTTTTGGACAACTCATATCCATATATTTTATCTTTTTCAATGATGGCTAAAATACATCCATCGAGTACACCTTTTAACAACTGGCTTCGGATGGACAAAGATGCCACCTCCCGACTTTTCTATCTTGCATTACAAGTTACCTGTGCATAACTATCTTGCATTGCAAATTAACTATACATAACTATATTGTATTACAAAATAGATGTCAATAGTTGTTGTTGATTTTTACAAAAAATGCTGTTAATATTTTAGTAGTTGGTACTAATAACTGCTGTTAAAGGGGTTAATTTAATGGATCATTTAAATTTAAATAATAAAAATATTGTTGTCATGGGCGTTGCCAATGAACGAAGCATCGCTTGGGGAGCAGCGAAAAAACTGTTGGAAGTTGGATCAAACGTCATTTTCACTTACCGAAAAGAACGCTCAAAAGCAAAAATCGAAAAACTATTAGAAGACTACAAAGATCATAAAACCGCTGTTATTGAATGTGATGTAAACAGCGATGAATCCATTCAAAATGCATTTAAACAAATCGGCGAACAATTCGGTGTCATTCACGGCATTGTCCACTCTGTTGCCTTTGCCCATGCAGAAGACTTAAAAAACCGCTTTGTTGAGACAACGCGCGATGGTTTTGCCTTCGCTCTTGATACAAGCGCTTATTCTTTAATTGCCGTTGCAAGAGAAGCGCGTCCTTACATGACAGAAGGCGGTTCCATTGTAACAATGTCTTACCTCGGGGCAGAACGCGTGCTTGAAGGATATAATGTTATGGGTGTTGCAAAAGCTGCATTGGAAGCATCCGTCCGTTATTTGGCAGCAGACTTGGGCAAAGAAGGTATTCGCGTGAATGCCATTTCTGCCGGCGCCATCCGCACCCTTGCGGCAAAAGGAGTTCCAAGCTTCAATGAAGCCCTTCACCGCTACGAAGAAACATCACCACTAAAACGCAATACAAACAAAGAAGAAGTGGGCGATATGACAGTCGTAATGTTGAGCGACTTATCCCGAGGCATCACAGGAGAAACGATTTACGTCGACTCCGGCTATCATATTATGGGATAAATGGATTTTAAAAAAAGAGGCTGGGACATAAACAAAAAATGAAAGGGGCAGTTGAAAGAGTGTTGATAAAAAATTGAACTAACGAAAAATTGATTGAAGTGACGGGGCGAGTTTCTGTCGCGCACGCTTAGTCGCAAAGCGGAGCAAGCTCAAGGAAGTAAATTCAAAGCTTTCCTGCGACGAGCCCTCTCGAGACCACGAGGAGCGAAGGAATGAATCAGAGGAGGGCCTGCGGAAAGCGTCCCCGGAACGGAAATCAATTTTAATAACATATCAAAAAGAGGCTGGGACATAACTAATAAAGTGAACGAGCTGCAAAAAGATTTTTTGTAAAAAATTGATTGGAGTGACGGGGCGACTCCTGCGGGAACAGCCCGAGTCTCGAGACCCCGCAGGAGCGAAGAATTGAGCTCCGAGGAGGCTCGAGCCGGGCCCGCGGAAAGCGTCCCCGGAACGGAAATCAATTTTCTTCAATTATCAAAAAAACACCATTTTCTCCCGGGAGAAAATGGTGTTTTTTATCTTTTGTCCCAGCCCCTTTTTTAGATTTGTCCCAACCTCTTTTCTATTCTACTTTATTTTTACAACAACGATGTCCGCATCTTCTTTTGCCGTCAAGCTGTGCATTTCTTTTGGCCCCATGTGTAATAATGTTTCACTCGTCAATTCCACAGTTTCATTTTCCACTGTAAAGGATACAACACCGCTTCGAACGACAATCAACACATCGCAATCAGCGAAATGGCTTGGAATGGATTCCCCTGATTTTAATTGAATATTCATCACTTGCATTTTGGCCGTTTCAAACACTTTTCCTGCCTGTTTATTTTTTTCATTTAATACATAAGGAGTATTCATTACTTGCATAGATGATTCCTCCAATTCCTTTTCTTCCATTATAATACATTTACTTCATGGAAATTTCTCCAATAACGCATCTTTTGTAACGGGGCCAATGATTTTTTCAATAATGCGGCCATCCTCGCTGATGATGAAACTTGTTGGAATCGTAAGCACTTGATAACGTTTTGAAACTTCTCCTTGCTCATCCAACAAAACAGGAAACTGCAATTGATATTCTTCAGAAAAATCGTTCACATCTTCAGGGGAAATCTCTTGGTCGGTAATATTGACCGCCAATATTTCTACATTGAGCTTTTTTGCCTCCTGCACATAAAAATCGTTTAATTGTGGCATTTCTTCTTTGCAAGGCGGGCACCAGCTCGTCCAAAAGTTCAGCAAGATTTTTTTCCCTTTAAAATCCGACAACTTTATAGTTCCATGATTGATGGTTTTGAGTTTGAAATCCGTAGCCTCTAAATCCATCGGCTGATAGGATGTCTCCAATAAATGCTCCTCGTCATCTTCAAATTCGTGCATTTCTTCCATTCCTAAATGCTGATATAAAAAATCAATAAACTCATTTTCCGTCATCGTCTCCTCTTCTCTCTTTTCCTCCTTAAAAAAATGAGAATAAATTGTCCAAATGCCTGTACAACCAATTAATAATAAAAAGAAAATAGATATTTTCTCTTTTTTCATAGCACCTTCCTTCATCTTAGTATATGTTCAAAAGACATGAAAAAGGAGTTTGCTAAACTTGCAAACTCCTTTTTGATTTATTGTTTTTGCAATAAGTATTGGGCTCTTTGGTTTTCAATCCATGTTCTCATCGTTCTAAACAGCATCAATACTAGCACCATTAATAAGATGCCTTTCACAATATTAAACGGCAAAATACCGAGTACAATCGTTTCTTTTACATCAAAGCTTCCCATACCTAAGAAATACGTATACATCGGCAAGAAAGCAACATAGTTCAAGATGCTCATGCCAATCGCCATTGTAAAGGTTCCGGCAACTAGTCCAAAAATTAAACCTCGTAAGGAATTTGATTTTTTATAAATGTAATATACAGGCAAAATAAACAAGATGCCAGTTGCAAAATTTGCCATGTGGCCTACCGGAACTCCAGTCGGCGCACCGATAAACAACCAATTCAAAATATTTTTAATCAGCTCTACTAAAATGCCAGCAACAGGTCCCATTGTAATCGCTGCAAGCAATGCAGGAACGTCGCTGAAATCAATTTCTAAAAATACCGGAAAATAAGGCAATGGGAAGTTTAAAAACATTAAAATGAATGAAATACTTGATAGCATGGCGATTGTTACAAATGATCGCACTTTCATTTTCTTCATTAGCACACTCTCCTCTTTGCTGATTCAATCTGCAAGAAGAAAGGTACTAGTCGGCTTCGTCAAAAATAAAATCCCTTATGCAAATTTGCATAAGGGAGAAAAAGATACAGTTAGAGACAACACATGACTAAAAAAGACCATAGGAAACTAGGTGTTGGATAATTACAAAAAGCCAACACTTCACAAGTCACGTGCAAAATGCCCATAACGAAAAGCGACCGTACCATCTTCTCCCATCCAGACTATACTGTCGGCTTTGGAATCTCACCAAATCCTGCTCTAAAAGAGCTCGCGGGCTTAAGAACATCAAGTTCTAACACCGCCGGTCGGGAATTTCACCCTGCCCCGAAGATGAATCATTATTTAATTTACACTTATTATAGGAGAATGATGAAAATTTGTAAAGTCATTAATTCAAGATATTTAGAATATTATTTTACGATATTTACTCATTTTCCAACACCGTATACGGCAATTGATTTGGTCCCAATGGAATAGGCAAAGGTTTTGTAAAGTCGAATCCTTCCCATTCCGCTTGCACTATATTCTCAAATTGAACCGCCATGTTGAATCCTGCAGCTGTCAAGAGCATGCCTTCAATCATCTGCATAGCTTCCACTTGATTATAATTGAATAAATCCAATGGTTCTTTAAAAGCGATTTTCACAATATTCTGCTCAACCTTTATTGTATAATCGACATTTGGCAATACAACCGATTGATAAACCTCATTCGTGCTTCTCTTTAATGCTTCCATTGCTTCTTCAATCGTCGAAAAAGTTTCTCTATAATTCGGCGCTAAAAATGCAGCTCCATCCTGTTGGACATACTTAAAATAGCTGTGCTGAGTTCTTTCATCCGAAATTAGCAGCGAACTTTCTTTCCCTATTTCCTTCGGCTGATTCTGTTCATCGACAAATTCTATTTCTTGGTAATCAGAAAATGTATCCATTAGAGTGGCATAATAGGTGGAAAGAGTTGCTTCACTAGCATCATATGGATGGTCTTCCGGTAATTGATGAACTACCTTCCCATTGCTTTCGATAATTTTTCCATCATATGGGTGATAATCGACAAATCCTAATAAATTCTCGTTTAAACGTGGTGCATACAAATTATACATTTCTACTGGTGTTGGATTTGCCTTCCCAAAATCTTCTAATATTTTTTCATTAGGTATTAAAATCGTTACCGGAATGCTATCTGCATCATCGCTTGCAAGCCCTATTTTAAAAAGGGTATTTCCGTCTAATTGTTCAGGATAAACAGCCGTTTTCATATCCACTTCCGTCATCATGATATTCACGGAATCTTCTTGCCCTTCTTCCAAGTGATTGAATTTTTCCATTTCTTCATTCTTTACATCATTTGTAATCTTTGCCTCTTCAGAAATGGAGCGGCTCATGAATGTTGGAATGAGAATCGCTAAAAATAATGCGGCACAAGCGGCAATGATCCAAGGGATATATTTAGATTTTTTCTTCATAACTTTGTTTGGAGGCACTTCATCAAATACCCCGTCCTGCTTCAAACGTTCAAACACTTCTTCCTTTGAACGGGCATCATGAATTTTTGGAACTTTTTTCAGTAGTTCTTCTATACGCTCTTCATCCCAATGTTCATGATTCATGTGGTTTCGCCTCCTTATGATGTGATAACAATTCCCGCAATTGCTTTATGGCGCGGTATTGAGTCGTCTTGACTTTTCCTTCCGTCCAATTTAATACGGCTGCTGTCTCTGCAATGGATAATTCTTGAAAATAACGCAAAATAATCACCATTTGCTGATCCCCTGTACACTTCTCCAGGGCTTCTAACAGTTGCTTCAGTTCATCATTGAGTTCGGTAAAGGCTTCCGGTGATTTCGTTGGAGATACAAGCTGTTCCTTTTCCCAGTCAAAAAATTGAAGGGAACGGGATGCCCGCACGGAATTTTTCCGAAAATAATCAATGGCTACATTTTTTGCAATGGCAAAAAGCCACGTCTTTTCAGAGCTTTTCCCTTGAAATCGATCATAAGACTTCAAAACTCGTACATATACTTCATGGGACAAGTCTTCCGCCACCAATCGATCCTTTACCAAATATACTAAAAATTGGAACACATCTTGATGATAATAATCATACAGTCGATGGAATATGGATTCTTTCAATCCACGCCACCTCCATCCTTATTCATTTTGTCGTTTTAAGATAAAAAATGTTACGCAGAAGAAAAGTTTCCACATAAGAAAATTTTTGCATAAAAAAGAAAAAGAATCCGCTTCCCTCCAGGTAAAAGGGTACCATACTTCAATAAAATGGCAAGTCCCATCTTTACCTAGAGAGCCACGAATTCTTAACCGTTTAATGGCAAGTAGAAAGTAAAGGTTGTTCCTTTTCCTAATTCGCTCTCTACCCGAATATTTCCGTTATGCGCTTCTACAATATTTTTGGCGATGGCAAGTCCTAACCCCGTACCTACTTTTTTATTTCGAGTTCTTGCCTTATCCGCTTTATAGAATCGTTCAAAAACAAATGGCAAGTCTTCTTTTGAAATGCCTTCTCCCGTATCGGATACTTGAACTTTCAAATAGGATAACTCATGTTCCAACGATACGGTGACACTGCCCTCTGCAGGTGTATGCCGGATTGCGTTATCAATTAAATTTGTCAACACTTGTTCGATGCGGTCTTCATCAATGCTAATCACCGCATCATCCGACATTTCTGTATGGAAATTCAAATGAACATGGTTTTCCTTCGCTACTTGGCTGAACTTTTGGGTAATTCGTTCAAACACCGGATTGATTGGTACAGACTCTTTCACTAATGTCGTATGCCCCGATTCCATTCTCGCCAAATCGAGCAAATCAGCCACTAAACGACCCATGCGTTGGGATTCATCATATATAATTCGAATCATTTCATTTCGTTCTTCTTCCGACTCGACAATGCCATCCAAAATGGCTTCTGAATACCCTTGCAGCATGGCAATCGGAGTTCTTAATTCATGGGAAACATTGGCAATAAAATCTGAACGCAATTTATCCAATTTAATCTGTTCCGTCATATCCCGAATAACCGCTATGGCACCGCGGATGGCCTGACTGCTGCTTTTCAATGGACTGATGGTAATGCGATAATAGGAACCATCAATTTCTAAATCTTCCTCAAGCTTATCTTCGAAGGTTAATACATGATCCAACATGGCATAAAATTCATCTGGCAAAAATAGTTCTTTATTCATGCCGTTCCGGATAAACCAGCGCTGCAACAATCGTTCCGCTGGAGGGTTGCTCAGCAAGATGGTTTTGTCCCGATTAAAGGTAATCACAGCATCCGTCATGGATGTAAGAATGCTTGATAACTGTTCCTTTTCTTGGTTGATTACTTCTAAATGATGTTTTAATTGTCGGCCCATTTGATTGAAAGCTACAGCCAACTGCCCGATTTCATCGCTCTGATTTGTCGGCAGACGCTCATCAAAATTTCCTTTTGCAATATCAAAGGCATATTCCCGCATTTTTCGAAGGGGCTGCGTAATTTTGGATGACAAGAAAAAAGCAAAAAAAGTGGTTAACACAAAAGCAATCAGCGCTGAAAGAAAGACAATTTTAGTTGTTTGTTCCGTCGTTTCATGCAAAGCAGAAGGATTTTGATAAATAAACAATTCGCCTTGCACTTCATTCTCAATGGATAAAGGATATCCCAATACAAAATACGATTCCATTTTGTCTTCATCCGTTTGGGAAGGCAAAATCATTTGTCGAATAATTGGTTTATTGGATTTAAAAATGTTTTGGAATTCTTTTGATTCCAGCAACTCTTTTCTGATTTCCTCTTGATTTTTTCCTGACTGGTAGCTTGAGATAACCGTATGATCATCTAGGGCGATAAATGCATTGGTATCTTCAATTAATAAATCTTGCAATAAATCATCGGTGATTTGATCGATATCCGTATGGGCAACAATATTTGAAATGGTCGTTGCCGCTTGTTTTAATGAACTTTCCGCTTGTTTAATGTGGAAATCATCAAGAAATTCAAGCATGGCAACGGTAAAAATAAATAACACAAATGAAACGAGAAGCAATATGGTTGCCCATAGCTTCCCGACAAGACTATTCCATATTCTAGTCATTGATAACCTCGAACTTGTAACCTACGCCCCATACGGTTACAATCATTTTTGCCGCCTTATCCGATACGCGGTTTAATTTTTCACGTAAGCGCTTTATATGGGTATCGACAGTGCGCAAATCGCCGAAGAAATCATAATGCCATACTTCTTTTAATAATTGTTCGCGATCGAAAACTTTATCTGGCGACTTTGCTAAGAAATAAAGAAGTTCGTATTCTTTCGGTGTTAAGTTCACTTCTTGTCCATCACATGTTACTCGATGGGCATCATTATCGATCGTTAAATGAGGGAATACGACAATATCTCTTGATGTAGTCGTACTTGACATTTGAGTCAACGCGCTGGAACGTCGTAAAATCGCTTTCACGCGCAAAACTACCTCACGTGGACTAAATGGTTTAACAATGTAATCATCCGCCCCTAATTCAAACCCTTGCACCCGATTTGCTTCTTCACCTTTTGCAGTTAATAAAATAATTGGCGTCGATTTTTTTTCTCTCAACTCTTCACAAACTTGCAAGCCATCTTTTTCAGGCATCATTATATCTAAAATGACGCAATGATAATCTTTATCCAAAGCTTTTTTTAACGCAACTTCCCCGTTCTCAGCCTCATCTACCTCGTATCCTTCGCGCTCTAAATACATTTTTAAAAGACGACGAATTCGATCTTCATCATCTACGACTAAAATAGAAACTTTTTCAGACACGATGTTACCCCTCTCTTTGCATAATCTGCTATAAACATTGTACAATTTTATGAATAAAAATTAAAGACTAATAAAAGAGGTTGGAACAAATAAAAAAAAACATCACTTTCTCCAAAGAGAAAATGATGTTTTTTGATATGTTATAAAAAATTATGCATAAGAATGCAAGCCAGCAATTACTAAGTTGACAAAGACTAAGTTAAAGATGATAATGGCAAATCCGATTAATGCAAGCCATGCGGATTTTCTTCCTTCCCAGCCTTTGGACAGGCGCAAATGAAGATAAGCTGCATAGAACAACCAAGTAATCAACGCCCATACTTCTTTTGGATCCCATCCCCAGAATCGGCCCCATGCTTCTTGAGCCCAAATCATGGCAAAGACAAGAGCTCCTAATGTGAAGATTGGGAAACCCATTAATACAGAACGGTATCCAATTTCATCGGTTAAGTTGGAGTTCACTTTTGTCATTAAAGGATTCAAAAGTTCACAAATGCGTTTGCGGACAATTAAGCGATATAGCAAATAAAGAATCGTACCAGCCAAGAATGACCATGTCACAGTTGTCAATTTTTTTGCATTAATTAAAGCCGGCATTTCCAATAAAGGCTCCATTGCGCCATCTGATTTTAATTCATATTCATTCATGCCAAAGATGGCTGGCATATTATAAACAATTTCTCTTTCCATACCCGTTTTATCAATATAAGTAAACTCAGCTTCATATCCCATGCCGCGGAAAGTAAGTGTTACAATAACAAAACCAACGACAACAACACAGAAATATAAAATTGCTTCAAGCCAAAAACGCTCTTTTGAAGGCGTTTTTGGATCCACTTCTTTCAATAGATAAATTAAAGCGGCAACTGCGCTAATGGCAAGAATGGATTGACCAATAGCGGCTGTCACAACGTGTATCGTCAACCAGTGGCTTTGCAATGACGGCACAAGCGGCGTTACATCCGTAGGGAACATCGTCGCATAAGAAATGAAAAGTACTGCAATTGGCAATGCCACTAATCCAAGTATTTTCACTCGGTAAATAAAGTAGATTAATATAAATGCCCCCACTAAGAACATTCCAAAGGCTGTTGTAAATTCAAACATATTGCTGACAGGAGCATGTCCTGCATAAATCCAGCGGGTGACAAAATAACCCAGTTGTGCAATAAAACCAATAATCGAAACAACAATTCCTGCTTTTCCCCATTTTTCCGCTCTATTTGCAGCTCCATCATTCTGTTTGATAGAACCTGCAATTAACACCGTACCTAAAATATAGGCAATAAATGCGATTAACAGCAAATTGCTGCTTATATCAATCAAACTCATTCGACATCGTCACCTTCCCTATTTTTATCTACATTTTCAATATCCAGTTGGTCAATATATTTCGGTAAATGCGCATACTCTGTCACAGCATCTAAATCTTTTTTAATACTAAACCAGTTTTTATTTGTATGAGCGGCAAGCAAAATCGTACCATCTTCTAGTTGTTGCACCCATAGGCGACGATGATTCCAATAAGAACCAATGGCTACACCAATTAGGAAAATAACTCCCCCAATAATCAATATTGGAATCGTTACATCTTTCTTGATTAATAATCCAGATGCGTTTCTTGTTTCCACATTTTTAAATGTCATTTTGTATTCATTTTCTCCCGCTTCAACAGGCGCAGCGCCAATCGAAACGAAACTGATTTCCCCTTCAGGTTTGTCAGGGGTAATCATTTTAAATACAAAAGCAGGATTGTTTGGGTATTGGGATGCTGTTTGTGGAACGCCATCTTTCATTCCAGAAAAGTCAGGATAATATTTCATGATTTCAACTTTTGTATTTTCACCTAAAACATACTCTTTTTCTGGATTCGTTAAATCAATTTTTACTGAACCTAGAGACTCTCCTGATTCTTTATTGGTTAAATCAAATGTCATTGTTTTTAGTTCATTTAACCGATAATCCATTTGATAAATGGCATATCCATCATATTTTAATGGATGGTTGACACGAATGGAATACTCTTTCACAAGTTCCATGTCATCCGTATTCCCTAATACAGCACCTTCTGCTTGTTTATAAAGCTTGACATCTGTTTGATAATTTTTCGCAATGGCAGTAACGCCTTGTTGAATTTGAGCCTTTGTTGGCTCATTATCATAAGTTTCTATAATAAATTGCTTATTTTCCAGGAAATATCCTTCCATACCTGGAACTGCCCGAACTTCTCCTTCACGGATCCACATGGCTTCATCTACGTGGAAACCTGGAATGAAGCGCAGCATTACCCCAAAGATAAATATAATGAGCCCAAGGTGATTTATGTATGGACCAGAACGGGCAAAGCGGTTTTTTTCCGCAAATAAAGCGTTTCCATCCCTCCGTACTTTATAGCGCAGTTTCGCCATTTTCTCAGCAACTAACTCGAGGGTTTTTGACGGGTCGCCTTCAGTTACTGGTCCATGAGCAACAATTCGCTGCTTCTTCATAAAGCTTTCGTGTCGTTTTACCCGCTGATTTTTTAACGACTTATAAAGAGGAATCCCTCTGTCGAGACTTGCCACAATTATTGAAATGGCTAATAACCCAACTAAAATCTGATACCACCAGGAATTATAAATATCAGAGAAGCCAAGTTCATAATACAATTTTCCGATGGTTCCATAGTTTTGTTCATAATATAGCGCTTTTTCCGCTTCTGTAGCCGCTTGGATATTAAATTTCTGAGGAAAAAATGTACCAATGGAAGAAGTAATTAGTGTAATAACGATCAACGCAACGCCGACCTTTACACTAGAAAAGAAGTTCCAAATTTTATCAATGATAGATTTATTGTATGTCTTGGAACGAATAGCTGAACCATCATACCGCATATCAAGCACTTTTTGAGCTTTTGCATCTTCAGACAGCGGTCTTCCGCATTTTCCACAAATCTTTGTACCATACGGATTTTCATGACCACAAACACATGAGATTTTTTCCATAATTGTAAATACTCCTATTCTGGCTTAATTGACTCCATAAATGATTGTATTTGTTCTTCTGACAATTCACCAGGAGGAATTCTTTTTACTTTTCCATCCGGACTAATTAAGAAAGTAGCTGGCAATTGACCCACATTATACGCCTGCATCACACTTTTCGTTTTATCAATCACCACTGGGAATGTAAGATTATACTCATCCACAAATTTTTGCACTTCAAAATTGGATTGGGCAATATTGACAGCTAATACTTGAACGCCTTTATCTTTGAATTGTTGATATTGGCGTTCCATGGCAGGCATTTCTCTCTTGCACGGTTCACACCATGTTCCCCAGAAATTCAGGAAAACGCCCTGCCCTTTGTAGTCGGATAATCGATGAGTATTACCTTCCAAATCAACCAGTTCAAAATTAGGCGCCTGATCTCCATCGGCTAAGACTTTCACTTCATCTTTCTTTGCGGAGTTGTATATTGTATAAATAATCGCACACGCCAACACAAGGAGGATAACTCCTCTAATAATCGAGCGTTTCTTTTTCTTCTCCATTTAGCAACCTCCTAGAAAAGGGAACATTAAAATCTCTTTCAATTATAGCAAATATTTCATCAACCAAATATGAAATGTTTTTGAAGGTTATCACTATAGTTGTAGTACTAACCGATTTTTCCTGTTTCTGCAAGCACCCGCAATTGTTTGACTTCATGGGGGGTCAACTTGCGAAATTCTCCTGCATTAAGTCCCCTTAAATCGAGGAAGGCAAAACGTTCACGCTTTAATTTAACGACAGGCGTTCCAATCGCTTCAAACATGCGGCGGACTTGCCGGTTGCGCCCTTCATGAATGGTAATTTCACATATGGCTTTATTTGCTTTTCGATCGATTTTTTTCAACTCCACCTTGGCAGGAGCCGTCATTCCATCTTCAAGCATAATTCCTCTACGCAATCTTTTGATATCTTCAAATTGAGGAATGCCTTTTAAACGAGCTATATAAGTTTTTTCAATTTTGTATTTTGGATGGGTCATTAAATTAGCAAATTCGCCATCATTCGTTAAGAGCAACAGACCAGATGTATCATAATCAAGACGGCCAACAGGGAAAATTCGCTCTTCCACGTGGTTTTTAAAATAATCCATTACCGTTTTTCTTCCTTTATCATCGGATACGGTAGAAACAACCCCCCGCGGTTTATAGAATAAATAATAGACTTTCTTTTCCCTTTCCACTTTCACTCCATTAACTTCCACGACATCCGATCTGGACACCTTTGTCCCTAAAGCTTTCACAACCTCGCCGTTAACTTTCACTTTTCCTTCCAAAATCAACTGCTCTGCTTTCCGCCTTGAAGCAATTCCTGCTTGTGCAATAACCTTTTGAAGCCTTTCCATCGATGACTCACCCCTAAAACCTTAACTTTTACTGATGAAAATTATGTCATATTTCGTTTTAATATTAAAGAAAAATAACTTGTGTTATAAATGGAAAAGCTGCCCGAGATAACCGGACAGCTGGATTCATTTTATTGTCACCCTTGTTGAATAAATGCTTTCATTGTTTAAAAACACATGCCAAATGCCATATTTGCTGTCTTTATTTCTTGATAGATGCAGCACGTTTTTTAACTGGTCTTCTTCTTCTTCGGAAACAAGCAATCGAATTGGTTGTTTAAGTTCCACCGTGATATCATTAGCTGCTTTATACTTCCCTTTTTTCACGACTGTTTTTACATCGTACTCTTCAAATACATGATTTGCAAGCTGTTTATGTACTTGCCAATCGTTGGCTTCATTCAGCGTTACTACGATGATGCGCTCGTCATCTCTTTCAAAGTACGTTGCAAGCGTCCGTCCAGCAACTTTTGTATAGCCTGTTTTTCCTGCAACAGCACCAACGTTTTCTCTCAACAGCCGATGTTTGTTCAGCCAAGTTGTGCCGTTTTTCGTATTGCTTTTATATTGGATGGTGGAAGCAATTTTATAAAAATCTTTATTTTCCAAAGCGATTCTTAACATTTGAGCCGTGTCATAGGCGCTGGAAAGATGCAAGTCGTGATGCAAGCCCGATGGATTCGTAAAATACGTATTATTCAATCGGTAAAGCATTGCTTTTTCGTTCATTAAATCTACAAATCCTTGAACAGAGCCTCCTGCGTGTTCCGCCAAAGCATAAGCTGCATCATTTCCGGAGCGGAGCATTAACCCATACAGCAACGTTTCTACAGTGACAGCTTCGCCCGGCTCCAAATAGATGGATGACCCTTCGCTCATAGCAGCTTCCCGGGAAATCACCACTTCATCATCCAAATTACTGTTCTCAATCGCCACAAGGGCCGTCCAAATTTTCGTCAAACTGGCAATGGGCATTCTTGCATGCTCATTGTTCCCTATCAACGTTCTTCCTGTATCGGCATCAATCACCACATAAGAAGCTTTCACCGCCTGTTGCGCAAAAAAATAGAACGTTAATGAAACAATGAAAGCAGTTATCAACTTTGCTAAGTTCACTCCGTCACTCCTTTATTGTTCTTCTTTATGAAACACTTCCTGGAATTTTGTCATGAAAAGATCTGTCTGTTCATTTTCATCTTCTATATTTCCTTCAGGCAAAGGAGGAAGTTCTGACAGGTCTTTTAATCCAAAGTAATTTAAAAACTCTTTCGTTGTTCCGTAAAGGATGGCCCGCCCTGTTCCTTCTGCTCGTCCAACTTCCCGGATAAGTCCCCGAGAAATGAGGGTCTGAATGGGCCGCTCACTTTTGACTCCGCGCAAGTCCTCAATTTCCGCCCTTGTGATCGGTTGCTTGTAAGCGATAATGGCAAGGACTTCCAACGATGCAGTTGATAATACTTGGCTGTTTGGATTTTCAACTAACTTTTTGATGGTCGTTGCTAATTCAGGCTTGGTTGTTAATAAATATGTATCTGCTAATTGTTTAATCGTGATACCGGAAGCAGCATTGTTTTCGTAATGGGTTTTTAACTCGCTTAATCCAGCTTCAATATCCACTTCCCCCACATCTAATAAATCCGCCAGTTGTTTTATCGTCAACCCTTCATCACCTACTACAAATAGCAATGCCTCAATTTTGCTCATCAATATCTTCGAGTTCACCTGACAGTTCCTCCTTCAGCAATATCACCGTTAAATCTTCAAAGTTATGTTCCTGCTCGACGAAAACAACTTGACGCTTCATCAGTTCCAATAGCGATAAAAAAGTAACAATAATCGTTGATTTATCTTCGTAAGGGAAAAGGTCAAAGAAACTGGATTTTCCTCCTTTAGTTTTTAGGATATCCACCACTTTAAACATTTGTTCTTTGACAGGAATATCTTGCTTTTTCACCGTTGTTTTTAAAGGCTTTCGAAGCTGTTTTCTGCGCAGCATTTTTTGAAAGGCATATAGCAAGTCATAAACATTGACATCGGCATTAAATAAAGCCAGCTGCTCGTCCGGCATATATGGGGAAAGGTCGCTTGGCGGTTTTGTGTAGTTTTCAGGGCGGTTTTCCTCCATCTTTTTCAATTCATTGGCCGCCTCTTTAAACTTTTTATATTCAATCAGCTTTAACACTAATTCTTCCCTTGGGTCAGGTTCTTCCAGTTCAAAATCTTCCTCTTCCATTTCTCCTTCATGAATCGGAAGCAGCATGCGGCTTTTAATGGCAAGAAGCGTTGCCGCCATCACTAAATATTCACTGGCTTCCTCAAGCTCCAATACTTTCATGGCCCGTACATGCTCCATATATTGAGCCGTTAATTCGGCCATCGGGATATCATATATATCAATTTCCAAACGTTGAATTAAATGCAATAATAAATCAAGCGGTCCTTGAAACGCATCTAATTTTACTTCATACATAAGTCACACACCTTGAATTCCTAAAAATTAAAGTAGAAAAGAGGTTTCCATTGATGCATCCTTTATGGCATCCGTCATTTATCGATTTTTGCGCATATTTCAATGGTAATCAAGATTATTTTGAATGTCACGAAGTTTTAGAGGAATATTGGAAGAAGATTGCACCGGGAAATAAAAAACATCCACTTGTCGGTTATATACAACTTTCCACTGGATTGTATCATTGGAGAAGAAACAACTACCGTGGTGCTGCTCGAATGATGAAAAGCGCTTATGAAAAATTTTTGTCCAATCAACGCCATCCATTTTTTGATTATATCGATTTTCAGCAATTATGTAAGGATTGCCTTCAAAGTTTAGAATCCATTGAAAAAAATCAACCCTTTGCATCTTTTCAAATCAAGCTGACAAATCCGGAGTTAGAGGAACTAGTGAAAGAAAAAATCAAGTCTCTTCCTTCGCTGCCTCATGAATTTCTTTATCATAAGCATATGCTGCGCGATCGTTCAGATATTCTTACAATGCGGGATGAAAAAAGAAACGGCAGACGTTAATTTCCGTCTGCCTCTTGTAAACTGTGCAAGCATTTATTAACAAAAGGTTCTGTTATTTCACAAGCTTTAACTTCTGTAAATTCCCCAGAATTCATTAATTCTTTTATCATTTTTTTGGCAATCCCTTCCCCACGATAAGAAGGAACAACCGTAATATGTTGGATGATAGCAACAGAATCTTCTACTCGAACGCCTACAATTCCAACATATTCATCATTATTTTTCCATAAATATAATTGCCAATTGTCTTTTTGTTCATAGGACTGCATTGTTTCCATCAATTTTTTGACGTCCTTTTCCTGTGGCATAAATGAAAGTAATCCCATCGCAATTTTTTCGAGTGATTTTTTATAACGAACTAACATCATACATTCCCTCGTTTTCTAATCGCATACAATATCCTCGTCTATCGTACACGATTTCGATTCAAGAATCAAATTTTCATCCAATTAATGCCAATTCACCCAATCAATTCATCAACGGTATTAAGATAAAAATGTAAAACAATGCCCATATTAAACAAAAAGCAACGATTATACCTAGCAATTTCCATCTTGATATTTTCACAATTGATTCACCTTATCTAGTTGATATTCCATGTCGTTTAAAATTAGATCTTCATAGCTTTCTCTGCGAATCGCTAATTGGTGTTTTCCATTTTCCACAAACACAACAGCTGGTCTTGGTACGCGGTTATAGTTGGATGCCATGGAATAGCCGTAAGCTCCTGTGCAGAAGATGGCTAAAATATCTCCAGGTTCAGCTTTTTGGAGTGCAGCATCTATAATTAGTTTATCGCCAGATTCGCAAAGTTTTCCTGCTACTGTATACTGATAATTTCTTGGTTCATTGGCTTTATTGGCAATAACCGCTTCATATTTGGCATCGTATAATGCCGGACGGATATTGTCGCTCATACCGCCGTCAACGGCAATATATTCGCGGATATTTGGAACGACTTTGCGGGAGCCGATTGTATATAATGTTGTACCTGCATCTCCTACTAAAGAACGGCCCGGTTCAATCCAAATTTCCGGCATGGATAAATTGCGCTTTGCCGTTTCTTCTTTCACCGTTTTTACCATTTCTTCTACATATACATGAGGCTCAAGAGGGCGATCTTCTTCCGTATAGCGGATGCCGAAGCCTCCTCCTAAATTGAGAACCTTGCATTCATAGTTATATTTTTTATGCCATTCATCGATTTTTTCAATTAATTTGCCAGCAGCTAAACTAAAGCCGTCCGTTTCAAAAATTTGAGAGCCTATATGGCAATGTAAACCTAGTAAATTTAAATATTCATAATCTCCTACAAGCTGGAACGCTTCATCGGCTTGTCCGTTATTTAAATCAAAACCAAATTTGGAATCTGCTTGGCCGGTTGTAATGAAATCGTGGGTATGGGCTTCAACACCTGGGGTTACGCGCAATAAGATGTTCATTGATTGTTTTCGTGATTCTGAAATCTTTTTTAATAGTTCAATTTCATAGAAATTATCTACCACGATACAACCAATCTTTGCATCAAAAGCGAGGATTAATTCATCATAGGACTTGTTGTTTCCATGGAAATGGATGCGTTCTGCTGGAAAATTAGCTTTTAAAGCCGTATATAATTCTCCGCCGGAAACCACATCTAGCGATAAATTTTCTTCTTTCACAAATTGATAGATTGCAATGCAAGAGAAAGCTTTTGAAGCATAGGCAACTTGTGCGTTCACGCCATGCTTTTGGAATGTTTCTCTAAATGCTCGCGCGCGGTTTCGGACCAATTCTAGATCATATACGATAAGCGGTGTTCCGTATTCTTTTGCCAGTTCAACTGCATCAACACCGCCGATATGTAAATGACCGTTTTCTCCAATCGTTTGTGTTCCGTATAAGTGCATAGATTCCCCTCCGTTTACGATTAAGCTATCCACATCAACTAAAAGCAACTTTAATCAATAGAAAATTGAAAAATTTTTATAGGAGGCTGTCCAACCATTGATGACAGCCCCGTTTCAGAAAAATTGAATTTTTCGACAATGGATAGCTGCAATTTTTAATATTATGTTTGAACTTTAACATAGGCGCATATCTTTTCGCAACTGTATTTTGATTAAGTCCGCTTCCGCTGCTTTGCTCCTACGATATATGGCCGCAGCGCATCTTCTGACATTGGGAATCGAATAAATACTCTTAAGAAAGCTTTTGGGAAAAATGGTACAAGCGGCCACATATAAGGAATTTGCATCGGCCGTAAAGCGCAGAAGTATGAAAAAATGATAAAGAAACCGATGAAAAACCCGCTCGGCCCAAATAACGCCGTTAACACTAAAACGATAAAACGGAAATATTTAATGGAAACGCTCAATTCAAAGGTTGGAATTGCAAAAGTAAAAATCGCTACAACCGCTGAATAAAGAACCACTTCCGACGAAAATAATCCAACATCGATGGCAATTTGGCCAATGATAACGCCTGCTACCAAACCCATGGCTGTAGATAGCGGCGTTGGCGTATGAATCGCAGCAATCCTCAAATATTCCAACCCTAAATCGGCAATAAAAACTTGAAGCAAGAGCGGAATATTCGATTCTTCTTTCGCACCGATAAAATCAAGCGCTTCCGGTAAATATTCTTCATGAGTGGCCAGCAAATACCATATAGGCATCAATGTTAAACTTAAAATAATGGCCGAATAGCGCAACAGCCGCACAGTCGAACCGACAAGTGGCGATTGCCTATATTCCTCTGCATGCTGCATCAAGTGGAATAGTGTAATTGGCAGCAAAATGACAGATGGAGAGGTATCTACGATGATGGCGATATGGCCTTCCAAAAGGTGGGCAGCAACGATATCCGGCCTTTCTGAATAGCGGACAAAAGGCACCGGATGAAACCGTTGTTTAAAAATCCACTCTTCCAATGTTTTATCGGCCATGGTCAATCCATCATGCTTGATTTCTTCGATGCGCTGTTTCACCCAATTTAAATGTTTGTCATTGACGATGTCTTTAAGATAAGCAATCGCAATGTCTGTTCGGCCGTTAGACGTGATTTTATGCAGCTCAAAGCGAAGTGCAGGACTTCGGATTCTTCTGCGAATGAGCGCAGTATTAACCATGATGTTTTCTGCAAAGCCGTCACGGGAACCTCGAATAACCTTTTCATTGTCCGGCTCTTCCGGTTGGCGTCCAGGATAATTTCTTAATTCGGTCAAGTACGCATATCCTTGCTGTGTAACAAAACCGACCTGGCCGCTTAAAACGCCTAGCAAAAATTCTTCTTTGTCTTTCGGTTCAGCTTTTCCGTAGAAATTGAAAATATTATCAAAATAAGTATCTTCCTTTTCAACCGGAAGCAGATGGTGTTGTTTTTCATCGCTGTTAAAATAAAGCGGTGTCAGTTGAACTGTTAGCGTGCTTCCATCAACAAGTCCGCTTATATACACACATAATACAGGCAAATCTTTCACATGCACTTCTTTAATGCAAACATCGAAAGATTCGTTTTTTCCAAATTTTGAATACAAAAATTCTTTTGCGTCCTCTATTGATGCAAAGATTTTGTTTGTCATTTATTCACCGTCTTTTTCTTTTTTTGTGTTGTCGTAGATGTATCCATCCATTCTTTTAATTGGGCTAGAATTTTCTTTTCTAGCCTTGAAACTTGTACTTGGGAGATTCCAAGCCTTTCCGCAATATCCGTTTGAGTCAAATCCAAATAATACCGCAAGTAAATGATGGCTTGTTCCCGTTTATCGAGTTTTTTCAACACTTCTTTTAGGGAAATATAATGAAACGGCAATTCGGATTTTTCATCCTTCATTTGATCCATTAACGTAATGGAATCTCCTTCTGACTCGAACAACTGCTCATGGAGAGAGGCTGGATCTCTCATCGCATCGGTCGCCACTAAAATTTCATCCTGCGACACTCCGAGCATTTCAGCTAATTCTGAGACTGAAGGTGGCTTCTCATTGGTCTTTAAATATTCATCGGTTACTTGGCGTATTTTATAGTTCAATTCACGGATGGAACGGCTTACTTTCACCATGCCGTCATCACGCAAAAAACGCTGTATTTCACCGATGATCATCGGCACTGCATAAGTTGAAAATTTAACGTCATAGGATAAATCAAACTTGTCCACTGATTTCATCAAACCGATACAACCAATTTGGAAAAGATCTTCAAGCTCAACCCCACGAGAAGCAAAGCGTTGAACAATCGACCAAACAAGCCGCGTATTCCCTTCAATCATTTGTTTGCGAGCTTCCATATCACCAGCTTGTGCGAGCTTAATCAACTCGCGCATCTTTTCCTGCGTTAACAACACATTGGACGGCTGTTCGATTGTCCTCATCCCCCTTACTTCTTCCAAATCCCTTTAGTAGATTGGCATTCCGTTTGAAAATTATTCTTCATATAAAGGTGTTGTATTTCACTCGGTTAAGAAATTTGCTTCATTTTCATCGAGTGAAATTTTTTGGAAAAAGTAACAACCGTGCCAACACCTGGTTCCGATTCCACTTGAAGATGGTCCGCAAAACTTTCCATGATGGTAAATCCCATGCCTGACCGTTCCATATCGGGCTTTGTGGTAAATAATGGTTCCATCGCTTTTTTAATATCAGGAATCCCTTTCCCTTCATCTTTCACAACAACTGAAACAACATCCCCCTCACGAACAGCATGGACTGTGACAATTCCTTTGCCATCCTCATCGTATCCATGAATAATTGCATTGGAGACAGCTTCTGAAACAATTGTCTTAAACTCCGAAAGTTCATCGATTGTTGGATCCAATTGAGCGACGAAACTTGTTACAGCAATTCTCGCTAAGCTCTCATTTTCACTTAATGCTACGAATGAAAGTGTCATTTCATTATCCATTCACAATCCCCCTTGCATATAAAATCGCCTCTTCTTCTTTGCCCTCCATCACAAACTTGCTTAACCCCGAGAATTGAAAAATTTTTTTCATCGTGTTTGATGGATTTAAGATGATGGTTTGCCCATTGACCGCACTTAGTTCTCTCATGCGCCCCAAAATGAGGCCAACTCCGGAACTATCCATAAAATTCAATCTTTCCAAATTCCAAATAATGGTGTGCAATTTTCCTTTCATAATAGTTTTGGAAATGTCTTTTCGAATTTTCTCCGTTTCATGATGATCTAATTCGCCATAAAGCCGGATAATGGCAATATCATTTTCCATATTAATTTCATAATTCATCCGTTACATCGCCTCCTCCCTTCGCAATTCCACACAGCACGTCTAAAATCCTTTCGATTGACAATAGTAGAAGAAATTCGCTGAAACTAGTAAAAATACGACAAACTTTTCATTCATCTATTTTTACTATTTCGTTTTCTACATCCACCACCTATCTAATCTTTTTACGAGCTTATGAAACAACGAGGGTTAGAAGGTCTATCAACGATTCCAAGTTCCTTGGGAAGGCGATATTTGGAGGTACCATTCTCTCTATCTAAATGAAAGCTCGGGGTTTAAGCTTTACTAGTTCCAACTTCCGCCTTCCATCAAGTTTGTTGTCCACCATGAAACCGAAGAAGACATTACCTTATCAGCTTTAGTATGGAAAAATAGGAAGATTTTTAAACATAAAAAAGGACTTAATGAGCCAACATTGGCCACTAAGTCCTTCCATTTATTAACTGATTTTCGTTGCGGATAATTCTTTACATTCCCTAAAAGCGAAATGTTTGCATCCAATGCAATGATTTCGGTTTATGCAGCCTAATGAACAATTAATAGCATCTCCTGTATGCTCAAAGAAATTGCGCTCCCCAATTTCTTTTGTTAAACCACTTTTATCAAAAAGTAATTTCAAACTTGGCTGCACCCCAGTCATTAAAAGAACTCCACCTTGCGATTTAAAATTGCGGACGATATTTCGTAAATAAGCCTCGCCCGTCGCATCAATAAATGGCACCTTCCCCATCCGAAGAACAAGAATCTTCGGATGATAATGAATGGATTTTAAAATCCGCTCTTCAAAGGTTTGAGCCGCCCCAAAAAACAACGGCCCTTCAATGGTATAAATGCTGATTTGCGGACAATCCCTCGTTTCATTGACAACATGAGATTGTACTTTTCCATCGCTTTTATGGTCAGGCAATACTTTTGAGACAATCAGCATATCGCTCATTCGTTTTACAAACAAAATAACCGCGAGCAATAATCCTACAACTACCGCAATCGTCAAACTAGTAAAGACCGTCAATAAAAAAGTGATGATGAGCACCAAAGAGTCGCCAGATTTTAATTTTAATACATGGGCGAAATGTTTTCTCTCACTCATATTCCACGCTACAACCATTAAAACGGGAGCGAGGCTTGCAAGCGGAATATGGGCTGCAAGCGGTGCAAACAACAGCAAAGTAACAAGAACGAATAAACCATGAATTACGCCAGAAAAAGGTGAAGTCGCACCAAATTTAATATTTGTTGCGGTTCTGGCAATGGCACCCGTTGCCGGAATTCCGCCAAAGAGCGGTGTGACGATGTTTGCCACCCCTTGTCCAATTAATTCCCTGTTTGAATTGTGTTTGCTATTGGTCATGCCATCTGCAACAACAGCAGACAGCAACGATTCAATGGCTCCCAACATTGCAATGACAAAAGCCGGCCCTAAAAGAGAGACCATCCGTTCAACAGTAATTTCCGGCATTTTAAATTCCGGCAAGGTGTTCGGAATTTCCCCGTATGTAGAACCAATCGTTGCCACTTGCCCAGGAAAGAAGAAGGCCGCAGCTATGGAAGAAATCACTATGCCCATCAATGGCCCTGGAACTTTTGGCAGCACTTTAGGAGTAATAAGAATAGTCGCTAAACATAATAATGCAATGAAGATGCTGTAAACATTTACCGTATGTAAATGAACTGCAATTTCATACATATTATCAATAAAGCGTTCATGCTGTTTCAGACCTGACAGCCCTAAAAAATTAGCAATTTGCCCTGAAAAAATAATAACCGCTATTCCGGCAGTAAACCCAATGGTTACAGGTCTAGGGATATATTGGATCAACACTCCTAACCGCAGAACGCCCATTAACACAAGCATAACGCCCGCCATTAAACCTGCTAAAAGCAAATCTTCATAGCCATAAACGAGCACAATGCCTAATAAAATTGGCACAAATGCACCGGTGGGACCGCCGATTTGATATTTTGACCCTCCCAATAATGAGATTAATATCCCCGCAATGATGGCTGTATAAATTCCGTACTCCGGCTTGACCCCAGAGGCAATGGCAAAGGACATTGCCAATGGAATGGCTACAATGCCGACAATTGTACCTGAAACTACATCCCTTTTAAAAGATTGAAATGAATACCCTTCAAATCTACCCCGCCAAAATTTGTCCATTTTACCCCTTCTTTTTCTTTTTTATGTCCAAAAAATGCTTTGTTAAGTTCTATAATATATAATTTTCATAAAATTGTCACATTCTTTATAAAAAAATAATATTTTTCAAAATCTTTTTATAGAAAATTCTGACTTTTAGGGGTTTTCTATAAAAATGAACGTGCTAGAAAGAAAACTTTCATTTCTAACACGCTCTACTGTAATAAAATTACTCGGCAATAATTCCTTTAATCAAAGCCGGTTTATCTACTTTATCATTTATCACGAGGATATTGGAATAAATTTTCTCTTTGATTTCTTCTATATTTTCTTTGTTGGAGTAAATGGTTGCCAATGTTTCTCCTTTTTCGACAAAATCTCCCACTTTTTTGTTCAAAACGATTCCTACAGACAAGTCGATCGATGAATCTTTCGTTTCCCGTCCTGCACCTAAAAGCATTGCGGCAACGCCGATTTCATTGGCCACAATTTTTTTGATATACCCTGACTGTTCTGCAGGGATTTCGATTTTGTATTTTGCTTGCGGCAATAATTTCGGATGATCGACAATGGCTGTATTGCCGCCCTGGGCCTTAATAAATGCTTTAAAAGTTTCTAACCCTTTGCCGCTGTTTAAAACATCTTTCAACATTTCCCTTGCCTTTTCAATGGACGGCGCTTTTCCGCTGAGGAAAACCATATAAGAGCCGAGGGTCAGGCAAAGTTCTTTCACATCTTCCGGTCCCTCTCCTTTCAATACGTCAATGGCTTCTTTCACCTCTAAAGCATTTCCGACCGCATATCCTAATGGCTGGCTCATATCGGATAAAATCGCAATCGTTTTTCTTCCGACACGGTTGCCGATTGTCACCATTGCATGAGCCAATTCTTCTGCCTCTTTCACCGTTTTCATAAAGGCCCCTTCGCCGACTTTCACGTCCAATACAATGGCATCCGCGCCGCTGGCAATTTTTTTTGACATGATGGAGCTGGCAATCAGCGGAATGCTTGGAACTGTACCCGTTACATCGCGCAATGCATAGATTTTCTTATCAGCAGGTGTCAAATTTCCGCTTTGGCTGACAACGGCCATTTTAATATCATTGACTTGTTGGATAAACTGTTCACTTGTCAGCTCCACTTGAAAGCCGGGGATGGATTCCAGCTTATCAATCGTTCCACCCGTATGGCCTAGCCCGCGTCCGCTCATTTTGGCAACAGGTACTCCGCAGGCGGCAACCATGGGAGATAAACAGAGGGTTACTTTATCCCCCACTCCACCAGTAGAATGTTTGTCACACTTGATTCCTTCAATCAGTGACAAATCAATCGTATCCCCCGATTCCACCATCGCCAATGTTAAATCCGTCCGTTCCCGTTCCGTCATGTCTTGGAAGTAGATGGCCATCAATAAACTGGCTGCTTGATAATCTGGAATCGTGCCTTCTGTGTAGCCTTTCACGAAAAACTGAATTTCTTCCGTCGAAAGCTCTTTTCCATCCCGCTTTTTTTCAATAATATCCACCATTCTCATTTGGCTCACTCCTATTTCAAACTAGATAAAAAGCTCGTTCCATAGGCAGGAGCAGGAATATTGAAGTTTTCCGCAATTGTTGCGGCAATATCACTAAAAGTTTCACGCAATCCTAAGTTCCCCGCCTCTTTCAATTTCTTAGAATAAACGAGGAGCGGCACATATTCCCGCGTATGGTCAGTTCCTTTAAAAGTTGGGTCATTTCCATGATCGGCCGTAATAATAAGCAGATCATCGTCCCGCAATAAATCCAACACTTCCGGAAGGCGCCCATCAAAATCTTCCAAGGCTTTTCCATATCCTATTGGGTCTCTGCGATGTCCATATAAGGCGTCGAAATCAACTAAATTTATAAAGCTCAGTCCATGGAAATCTCGTTTTATGGTTTCTACTAATTTATCTATTCCATCCATATTGTTTTTTGTACGAATGGCTTCTGTTACCCCTTCCCCATTATAAATATCTGAAATTTTTCCAAGGGCAATGACATCGAAGCCATGATCTTTTAATTCATTCATCGTCGTTCTTCCGAAAGGCTTTATAGCATAATCGTGGCGGTTGGCAGTACGAGTAAAATTACCAGGTGTTCCGACAAATGGACGAGCGATGACCCGGCCTACTAAATAAGCAGGCTCTAGCGTAAGCTTTCTTGCAATCTCACAAATTTTGTAGAGCTCTTCTAATGGAATCACTTCTTCGTGGGCAGCAATTTGAAGAACTGGATCGGCGGATGTATATACAATAATGGCTCCTGTTTCCATATGTTCTTTCCCCAACTCTTCAATAATCGCCGTACCGCTTGCCGGTTTATTGCCGATGACTTTCCGCCCTGTTTCTTTTTCAAGTTGGCGAATGAGTTCTTCCGGAAAGCCGTTCGGATAGACTTTAAACGGTTTATCGACGCGAAGCCCCATAATCTCCCAATGTCCGGTCATCGTATCTTTTCCCGCTGACGCTTCCTGCATTTTTCCAAAATAAGCTTTTGGTTTTGAAACTTTCTGAATGCCTTTCATTTCGCGAATATTCCCTAACCCTAGCGATTCCAAATTCGGCACATGAAGCCCGTCCAGCGCCTCTGCAATATGGCCAAGAGTATCCGCTCCCACATCGCCGAATTTTTCTGCATCGGGCGCTTCTCCAATCCCAACGGAGTCCATGACAATTAAATGAATGCGTTTAAATAATTGCATCTGTTTTCCTCCTATCTTCCCTCTTATGCTCGTGGATGGAATTGTTTATATACTTCGGAAAGTCTTGTTTTGCTAATATGCGTATAAATTTGGGTAGTGGAAATGTCTGCATGTCCCAACATTTCTTGAACTGCACGAAGATCAGCCCCATTTTCAATTAAATGAGTGGCAAAACTGTGGCGCAATATATGGGGAGTCATTTCTTTTTTGATGTTTGCAGCTAGGGCATGCTGCTTCAATATTTTCCAACATCCTTGCCGAGTTAAACGTTTTCCGCGGCGATTAATAAAAAAAGCGTCTGTTTTCATATAATTGCCTTGCAACTCATGGCGGGCTTTTTCCAAATATCTTTCACAGGCGATAAGAGCGCTTTTTCCTAGAGGCACGATGCGTTCTTTCCCGCCTTTCCCGAAAATGCGGACAAACCCCATCGACAAGTGTACATCTTCTAAATTCAACTCAACACATTCGCTAATTCGCATACCGGTTCCATATAGCAATTCAATCATTGCCACATCCCGGATTCCTTGGGGTTTGGATTGATCGGGAGCTTGCAATAACGCTTCAATTTCTGCAATGGATAACACTTTGGGCAGCGTTTTCTCAATTTGAGGCATGTCAATATGAACTGTCGGATCATAATCAGTAATTTTTTCCCTTAATAAAAACTGATGAAATGAACGAATCGATGATATGTGTCGAGCAATGGTGCGGGAAGATTTACCATTTTGTTTTAAATGTTCCAAATAAAGCAAAATGTTTGCCCGTTCCACTGCATTTAAATGTTCCACCTGTTGTTCTTTATGTAGATGTTCCACATAATCTTGTAAATCTCTTCGATAAGAAGACAATGTATTCTCAGAATATTGCCGCTCCACTCTTAGAAAATGGAGATAATCTAGGAGGGCTTCCTGCGCTTCTCTCATTTTTTTCACGTCCCTTCCTTATCTCAATAATAGAGATTTTTTTGACCTCATACAAGCATGAATAGAACCTCGTATTTACGTAAATTTCCAAAATAATTCCAAATATATACAAAAATTTACTGCATTTTTCGGTTCTTTGTCAAATGATGTTGGTGAAAAGTTTTAGTGACTTTTCTGGTATATGCAACCGTACAGCTTAAAAAGGAACTTCGAATCCTCTAAGCTTTTTTCATTGTGATTAAATTTTGGGTAATCATAATCCGATTTTTAAAATGGTGGAAGCAGCGATAACCGAAAGAAATGCGTTTCATCACCTTGATTTTGTTATGAATCCCCTCTAAAATGCCGTTGTTATAATCGTATTTCAACGTATTCTCCACGTAATGGATGTATTTGTTGATTGTCTTGATGGCGGTTTTCATATAGCTGGAAACGATATTTTGTTTATTCTCTAATGTTTTCTATAGGAGCTCAAAGTCTTTGATTTTGATGCAATGTTGTACGTATTGATATAACTCAAAGGAGCTTCCAGTATGTTTTCAATTTATTGTAATTCTTTTTATCCCGATTCATAACGTTGATGCGCGTTTTGTTTAAAGCTCTGCTAAATAGTTGGAGGATATGGAATTTGTCGAGTATGATTTCCGCTTTAGGGAAAACTTCTTGGAAATATAAGGGCTGTACATATCGATGACAATCGTTTTTACCGCATCTCTCGCCTTCTTGGAATACCGTAAGAAATACTCTTTGAGGACAGGTAATCTTCGGTCCTCCACGATATCCACCATCTCCCCCGTTTCAGAGTCGCAGAAAATAAAGGCCATCGCTCCAGCTGCGGATTTCACTGATTTAAACTCATCAAAACACAGGTGCTTAGGAAGATAGTGAACATTCGGCTGATAGTAGCTATAAAAGCTGTCAATGACTCTACTGACAGTGGCATAAGATACATTATGTTTCATCGCAATATCTTTTTCGGAGATTTTATCTTTGGCGTTTAAAGCAATTGATACTTTGATATTGTTGGAAATGCAATAGTTTTTAGCCACGACGCTCGTTTTTAAAGTAAACGTGGAATGACAATGTTTACAGAAAGAACGCTGTTTACGCAATTTTAAATAGGTATGAAAACCTGAAACACTAGGCATTTTAATGAGAGACGTTTTAAAACCGTGTTTAATGATTTGATCATCGAATACATGGCCACAAGCATAACAAGCTTTTGGTTGATAAGTTAATTGGCCATAAAAGACTTTTGATTGGACCCCTTTAATGAGTTCTTCTGCACAAAAATTTTCATCAAATGTGATATTTTTATCTTTAATATTTAATAAATTACGTATAGAATAATGATGAGACATGTGACATCACTCCTTGTAAATGTGGTTTTGGTCGATTACATTTTACCAGAGTTTGTCACATGTCTCATTTTTTTATGTAAAAAAATGGTGCTGGTTGTATCCACCAACACCAAATATTATAGAGCCCAAAAAACCCGGCGATTCATACACGGTGGCGGATGATCACGGGGTGGAAATCACATTTGATAAAGTGCCTGAAACCGTCATTTCGTTGCAGCCAAGCAATACGGAAATTTTATTTGAATTGGGCGTTGGCCACAAAGTGATCGGTGTGACAGATTACGATAAATGGCGGGAAGAAGTGCAAAACATTGAAAAAGTATCCGACACAATCAATGTGAACTTGGAAAGGGTCATTGAATTGAATCCGGATGTGCGATTTGCCTACACAATGGGCGGAGAGGAACAAGTGGAGCAGTTGGAAAGCACGGGATTGAAAGTGTTTGTCACCCAATCCGCCAGCTCTATTGAGGATGTGTACGGCGACATCGGACAAATTGCCCAAGTGATGGGCATTGAAGACAAAGGTAAAAAATTGGTTGAAAAAATTAAAGATCAGTTTGCTGCCATAAAAGAAAAAACAGATCAAATTAAGCAGAAGAAAAAAGTCTATTTTGAAATCGCTCCTGCACCGGATATTTGGTCCATCGGTTCAGGCACATTCCAACAGGAGCTGATTGAAGCGACCGGTGTTGAAAATATTTATGCGGATCAACAAGGTTGGTTCTCTATAACAGAAGAAGATCTCATCAACCGGAATCCGGATGCCATCATTACAACAGTGTATTATGCTGAAAATCCTGCAGAAGAAATCAAATCCCGACTAGGTTGGGAACCCGTGATAGCGATTAAAAATGGGAATGTCTATGAATTGAATGCGGATATTTTAGACAGACCTGGCCCACGCATTGCGGAAGCGGTGGTATTGATCGCAAAAAACGATTTATCCGAAATTATTTGAATAATAATAATCCAAATAGAAGCCAGGCCATTCATCCGACAAAAAGAGCGAAGAATTTTCGCTCTTTTTTATGGGTATTGAGGTGTTGCATATCTTCACCCAATGTCCCCCTATGGATAAATCTGAAAATCTAATGTTGCTGTTTTTTGATCACAATGACAAATAGGCTTGCTAAAACACAGAAAATGCCTGCCATAAAAAAAGCCCATGTATACGTATTAAAGTATTTATAGACCAGTCCTCCCCCGTAGGCGGCGAAAGCGGCGCCAGCCTGGTGGGCAGCATATACCCAGCCGTAAATGACCGCACTCTTCTGCACGCCAAATATTTGCCTTGAAATATTGATGGTTGGAGGCACCGTGGCAATCCAATCCAAGCCGTAAAACACGGTAAATACAATAAGCCAGGCCATGTGGCCGTTCATTAATAAAAATGGCAGCACCACTAAAGAAATTCCTCTTAAAAGATAGTAAAAAAATAGCAGCCATCGATTATCAAAACGGTCAGACAGCCAACCGGAGAGCGTCGTCCCCAAAATATTAAAAATCCCCATAAAAGAGAGCAGTGAAGCTGCGGTGACAAGCGGGATCCCAAAACTGATGCAATAGGATACAAAATGGGTCCCGATTAGCCCTATTGTTGAACAGCCGCAAATAAAGAAACTTCCGGCCAACAACCAAAATTCTTTTTTCTTTACGGCTTCAGCCAATCCCCCGAATGCTACCACGACAGGATTGCCATGGTGTGTATTCTTTGTTTCCTCCATCTCCTCAAGTTGGCCATAGGGTAAAATCCCCATTTCCTTGGGCGAATTTTTCATAAAGAAAAAGATGATCAGGGTCATTACCATCAGAATCGCAATGATGAACCCGATTGCTGAACGCCATGAATAATTTTCAATAATCATCGCCAAGATGGGCAGTAATAGTAACTGGCCCGTTGCGGTGCTCGCTGCCAGGATCCCGGTGGCAAGCCCTCTTTTTTCCTTGAACCAATGATTCGCCACATAGGGACTTAGAACGGTTAAAAAAAGACTGGAACCGAGACCAAGGATTGTTCCCCAGATGATAATCAATTGCCAGGATTGTTTCATGAAGAAGGTCAAAAAGAGCCCGGCCAGCAAAATTCCCATTGAAGCGAGTATCATTTTCTTCATTTTCCATTTTTCCAATAAGGCGGCCATAAAAGGGCCTGCTATTCCGTAGAAAAGCATGCAGATTCCAAAGGAAAGGGAAATGATGGAGCGATCCCAGCCAAATTCTTTCTCAAATGGGCTCAAGAAAACGCCAGAGGATGAAACCACGATTCCTGCTGCCAGAATGGAGAAAAATGAAATGATTAATATAACCCAACTATAGTGAATACGTTTCAAGGTGACCCCACCTCTCAATCAATGAATCTTGTTTTAAACCGCCCGCCCAACATATGACGGAATTTTCTGATAACAAAACAATGGAAAGGATAGATTCAGGCATTTCTTTCTGCTCGGCTATCCTTATCAAGTGTTGCTAGGAAACAATCAATTCTCGCTTTCCATCGGAAACTTTTCCTTTTTTGTAAGGAAGAAGGAGAGAAGCAGGTCGACCGCACCGAAAAGCATCGCAACGAAAAAGACGATTTTGATTCCTTCCTGCAAGAGTCGGTCCGATAGCCGGAGCAAAACCGACCACCAATCCGCTCATCCCCATCGCTAACCCGCGTTTTTCCACGGGATAGATGGAGAAAATCACCGTCTGCATCAACGGCATCAACATACCCGCCCCCGATGGCCTGAACGATCCTTGCAACGATGAGTAGCCAAAAATTCGGCGTGATAGCACCAATCAAGGTTCCAATGGCAAAAATGCCAAGATCAAAAATTAATAAAGCTTTGCTGCTATATTTTCCAATCAGAAAGGCGGTAATGGGAATCATGACACCATTGACCAGCATGAAGCCCGTTGTCACCTATTGGGCCAGTATTGGGCTTATGGGAAATTCTTCCACTATTAATGACAATGCCACAATGAGCAACGTTTGATTCAGCAAAGAAACAAAAGATGCCGCAAGCAATATACTGACAATCAAATTTCGATTATATGAAACACTTTTCATAGTTTCAAAAGCTGCAATTCTCCTTTTTTTCAAATGAAAAGGAAATAATAAGAAAATTTTAAATTAAGTGAGAATAGAAAGCAAGCAAAGAAGAAAATAATCGCATATATGGAATATCTTTCTTCGAACATAATAACAACAAAAACATTTCAACAAAAAACGAGGTTGGAATAAATCTAAAAAAAACATCATTTTCTCCAAGGAGAAAATGATGTCAGACTGTCGACAAACCCCAACTCAAATGCTTCATTTGAGTTGGGGTTTGTCTTTTTTTTGCTCATCATTTTCTAAGATTCTTGTAACATCCTAAATTTCCCCCGTTAACCAAGAATTCTATCCCTATTATACAAAAAAAGCCTGTAGATTTGGCCACTAGTTAGGGACTTTGTCTACAAGCTGACATCATTTTCTCCAAGGAGAAAATGATGTTTTTTAGATTTGTTATTAAAATTGATTTCCGTTCCGGGGACGCTTTCCGCGGGCCCGGCTCGAGCATCCTCTGAGTCATTCCTTCGCTCCTCGTGGTCTCGAGAGGGCTCGTCACAGGAAAACTTTGAATTTACTTCCTTGAGCTTGCTCCGCTTTGCGACTAAGCGTGCGAGACAGGAACTCGCCCCGTCACTTCAATCAATTTTTCGTTATATCAATTTTTTATCAAAACTCTTTCAACTGTCCCTTTAATTTTTTGTTTATGTCCCAGCCTCATTATTCATTTTCTATTGTTCCCTTTTCTTGGCATCGATGACAAATTCCATGGAATGTGAGTCGATGATCTTTAATAATGAAATTCCATCGTTTTTCTACGACCATTTCTACCTCTTCTAGCAAATCTTCTTGAATTTCATCCACTGAGCCACATTCAATACAAACTAAATGATGATGAAAGTGTTTGGCACCCTCTTGTCGAAGGTCGTATCTAGATACGCCATCTCCAAAATTAATTTTATCGACAATTTTCAATTCCGTTAACAACTCAAGAGTGCGATACACTGTGGCAAGACCGATTTCAGGCGCTTTTTCTTTCACCAATAAGTAAACATCTTCTGCGCTTAAATGGTCTTCTTCGTGTTCCAATAGTACTGCAACTGTCGCTTCACGTTGTGGCGTCAGTTTATAGCCAGCACTATGTAACTGCTTTTTTATACGATCAATACGGCTTTCCATATGACGCCCTCCTAAACACATTCCATTATAACAAAAGAATAAAAGCAATTACAAGAATAGTGTTAGTTAATAATATATGAAATCACCATTATTTCCCCTAATCCCATAATGGTAAATGCGACGGCCAATGTAAAAAATAATTTCTTATTAAATACAAACTTTCGATTTGGTCCAGCTTTTCGGGCTCCAAAGACGGAACATAACGCTAATAGTAAGATACAATAAATCAACTGAAATGGAAACCACCAAACACTATATACTAGAATTGATTCCTGTTGCGTCAGCAAAAAAACTGAACCAAATCCAAAAAATGTCGCTTTCACAGCTACTACTAGTTTAGCAAAAAAATGGAGATATGGATGGGTTGTAAAAAATAATACAAATAATCCCCATACAATAATAGGAAGAAAGATTTGCCAAAGGGTTACATCGGATAATTCTAAGACTCTAGGATCTAATAATTTAATAAGATTCATAGACTTGTCCAAAGAAAAGGCTTGAAAACATATCACGCCACTGACAAATCCAATTGCTAGTAAAAAAGCATATTGAATGAAATAAACGGAACGAAACATAAGCATTCTCCTTTCGTTGTTAACAGCTTATGCTCGTCCACTAGTATTATTAGTACGAATTTTTTTAAATTCTATCAAAAATTCGTTCTTCATAATTTTACATTTTGTTTAATTTTACCCAAAGTATGCTAAAGGCGGTTTTAGCATCATAGATTTGCTGAGTTTTCACCATTTCTTCCGCTTCTTCAACGGTTGCCTCAATGATGGAAACAAACTCATCTTCATCGGATTCCCGTTTTTCTTCAATTTTATATAAATCTTCCGCAACAAAAAGGTGAATGATTTCATTGGCAAATCCAGGAGATGTGTAAAAGGACTGAATATAAGTTAATTCCTTCGCACCGTACCCTGTTTCCTCTTCCAATTCCCTTCTTGCACAAACGGCCGGCTCCTCTCCCGGCTCGAGCTTCCCAGCTGGAATTTCAACAATGGAACGTTCCAATGCTTTTCGATATTGTTCCACAAAAACAATCTTTCCATCTTTCGTGATAGGAATGATCGCAACAGCCCCCGGATGATGGATAATTTCCCGTTTGGAAGGTTTCCCATTTGGCAAAATCACATCATCCACTGTTAACGTCACAACTTTTCCTTTATAAATCTCTGTCGAATGAACGGTTTTTTCTTCAAATTTTTTCATACCAATTCCTCGCTTGTCCTTCATACTGAATTCATTGTACCATTAGTTTTTTAAATGAAAAGGGATTGGTGTAACAGAAAACACCAAAACGGCATTAATCAACGCTTTCAAGGGCTCATCAAAGTTACAGAAATGGAAAAATAAAGAAGAAAATAGAGCGGTTTTGGAGTTTACAGGGATTTATTATAACAGAAGGCGAGTGTGTATGTAGGAATGGGAGAATTTTTGATACCTTATCATTTTAATTAAGTTAAACATATTCCCCATTATTTATAAAAATTAAAACTTTAACCAAAAATTATTAAATTCAAAAACTATATTGTATTATTGAATATGAAATAAGTAATATGTTCAAAAAGACCAATCATTTTCTTTTCATGAATTTAATCAAACCATATCCTTTTAATAATAATTTGGAAATTTTCATACAGTGCATAATTTTCTATATCGGAGGGTATTGTATTTGAAAGATATCAGCCATTGGACACGAATAGGCTATGGTGGAAAAAGTACACTTGCAAAAGAAGAATTAATACATCCCGAAACAAATGAAAGATATCTAATAAAATATCCAAGAGAAACCAAAATAGGAGTCTCATGGGAGGATGTAAACGCTAAACTAGAATCAACAGTTTTCCACAAATAGAACTCAACAGAATTCCCCAAATAAGATTAAACAGTTTCCCCACCATCAATCACTTTCAA
>NZ_CP036528.1:1487732-1608414 GCF_004331915.1 Ureibacillus thermophilus | reverse complement strand
CAATTGAAATCCCACTAATTTCAATCCGTAATGAATTTTCAACTGTTTGTGAATGATCTTCTAGGGTAACGGATGCCCATTTTGTAGACTTTCCTTGATTGTTTATTGGATTTTCAATTTTTCTTAACCAGTATTTAAACTGGTGAATACTCCATTGATTTTCCTTGCACCAGTTTACTTGAGTTTGACCGCTTTTACGATAGTCAGCGATTCGTTGTTCCCAAACCTTACGTAATTCAGGATTCTTAGGCATAAAAAAAACTCCTTCAATTTCATCTTGAGGAGATTATCTCATGAAATTAGCACATCAAGAAGGTGTGCAAGATTTGACGCTTACGCACCTAATGTAAGGTGCGACAATAAATTAATTAAAGTGTGGAGGTAGAAAATATGATTTCAATCCACGCACCTAATGTAAGGTGCGACTCGTCAAGGTGACGGTAAAACGACTGCCATGATAATTTCAATCCACGCACCTAATGTAAGGTGCGACGAGAACAGATAACACAAGAAAGGAAAGAACTGTTATTTCAATCCACGCACCTAATGTAAGGTGCGACCATTTCTTGGCACATTTATCAAACAGATTCATTGTATTTCAATCCACGCACCTAATGTAAGGTGCGACTGTAACTGCATTAATATATGGAGCATTTAGCAAAATTTCAATCCACGCACCTAATGTAAGGTGCGACCCCATTAGGCTACGAAAATATCATCTTAACAAAAATTTCAATCCACGCACCTAATGTAAGGTGCGACAGCAAATTGGCTAATCGCTAAAATACCAACCATCATTTCAATCCACGCACCTAATGTAAGGTGCGACGTCGTCAAGGTGACGGTAAAACGACTGCTATGATTATTTCAATCCACGCACCTAATGTAAGGTGCGACCTTTACGGATTGTGATGTTTGATGCGATATAGCCATTTCAATCCACGCACCTAATGTAAGGTGCGACTAAAGCCGATTTTATTTTCACCGACTTGCAGATTATTTCAATCCACGCACCTAATGTAAGGTGCGACTTCGGAGCGCTCATAACAACAGGGATAATGAAAGATTTCAATCCACGCACCTAATGTAAGGTGCGACTTAATCGGCGTTAATACGCCTGAATCAACTACGAATTTCAATCCACGCACCTAATGTAAGGTGCGACGACAGAAGCAGGTAGAGCTATGTCAATAGCAGATATTTCAATCCACGCACCTAATGTAAGGTGCGACTACACACCGGGATAGTACATTTTCTTTGATTTCGATTTCAATCCACGCACCTAATGTAAGGTGCGACCAGATTACGTTCTGGTGGTTACACATACCTATTTATTTCAATCCACGCACCTAATGTAAGGTGCGACTAGCTTACATGGCGATTGAGAGTGAAATCAAAAAAATTTCAATCCACGCACCTAATGTAAGGTGCGACGTAAGCCTGTGTTTGTAAGCGGCACTGGTCGTGAATTTCAATCCACGCACCTAATGTAAGGTGCGACGTTGCATTTTAAAAAATTCAGTCGCTTTTGCTAAATTTCAATCCACGCACCTAATGTAAGGTGCGACTGGTGCCGCTAAAAACACGAAGGAGGTCCAAAAATATTTCAATCCACGCACCTAATGTAAGGTGCGACTAGACATCCTATTTCACTCCTTTTACTTACTTTAAATTTCAATCCACGCACCTAATGTAAGGTGCGACGACCGTAAACTACATGCACCTTTCGGGGTAGATGTATTTCAATCCACGCACCTAATGTAAGGTGCGACGCAGACAAAATTCGGGCGAGTATTATTAGGTTACGGATTTCAATCCACGCACCTAATGTAAGGTGCGACAAGGAATTGGGTATAACGAAGTTGGAATTAGCGAATTTCAATCCACGCACCTAATGTAAGGTGCGACAATCAGTGGAGAGTTTTGAAAGAGATGACAAGAGAAATTTCAATCCACGCACCTAATGTAAGGTGCGACTTTTGTCCACTTTATCTTCTGGGATCTGTACGGTATTTCAATCCACGCACCTAATGTAAGGTGCGACAGTTTTTTCTTCCACAATTGTTGCAGTTGCGGAAATTTCAATCCACGCACCTAATGTAAGGTGCGACTGGCTCCATAGCGGCACATATTCGGACAAATTATCATTTCAATCCACGCACCTAATGTAAGGTGCGACATGCTTTTAACGGACGTTAAAAACGCCGAATATATTTCAATCCACGCACCTAATGTAAGGTGCGACACTTATATATGAGTGTATAAAAAATTGTTATAGTTATTTCAATCCACGCACCTAATGTAAGGTGCGACATTGACATGTTAATAAAATGTTCTTTGTTTTTATCAATTTCAATCCACGCACCTAATGTAAGGTGCGACTTAAATCATAATAAAATTTATAACCGTTATCACGATTTCAATCCACGCACCTAATGTAAGGTGCGACGATTTTGACTGTCTTTATCGAACAGTACCCACAAATTTCAATCCACGCACCTAATGTAAGGTGCGACCGGCTCTTGAAAAAGCTCGTGAGCGTTGGAATTTATTTCAATCCACGCACCTAATGTAAGGTGCGACGATTCGGAAAAACGCTTTATGAATCAGTTTATCGAATTTCAATCCACGCACCTAATGTAAGGTGCGACATAAAATCATATCCAAACTTTCGTGACTGGGTTAATTTCAATCCACGCACCTAATGTAAGGTGCGACTGGCACGTGGTACTAATCTGTGTGGGGGGGATTATGTATTTCAATCCACGCACCTAATGTAAGGTGCGACGTATTACGACAAAGACGGTACACCTGTTATAGAGATTTCAATCCACGCACCTAATGTAAGGTGCGACAACATTAACGTAACAGGGTTCAAGAAAAATTATTATTTCAATCCACGCACCTAATGTAAGGTGCGACATGCGCTTTATCATTTTATCATCGGATATATTTTAATTTCAATCCACGCACCTAATGTAAGGTGCGACGTCGGCAAAGAGGGCTACTGCACTCTTGCCGACAATTTCAATCCACGCACCTAATGTAAGGTGCGACACTATGGCTATGACAGAATATCTGGAGCGTATGAATTTCAATCCACGCACCTAATGTAAGGTGCGACGGTAACATCTTTGAACACAAGCATTTGTTGGAGGATTTCAATCCACGCACCTAATGTAAGGTGCGACACGGACAGGTTTTGAAATTGAGGCTAAAGAGTTTTTATTTCAATCCACGCACCTAATGTAAGGTGCGACCTCTTCGTTGTGCAAACCACCAACTAAACTAATTATTTCAATCCACGCACCTAATGTAAGGTGCGACCTCTTTTATTCAAAGTCAGCATTTTTCCACTTTCTCTATTTCAATCCACGCACCTAATGTAAGGTGCGACCATGGATAGCTGGATCTTCTACATCAACTGTGACAATTTCAATCCACGCACCTAATGTAAGGTGCGACGAGGATTTACACCGATATATTAGTATTCTTTTGGGTATTTCAATCCACGCACCTAATGTAAGGTGCGACATTTTAGTAGATGACATAACACTAACACCTCCATTATTTCAATCCACGCACCTAATGTAAGGTGCGACCATTTCAAACGGTCTGGAGAGTTCCAGTTTCTAGATTTCAATCCACGCACCTAATGTAAGGTGCGACATGATTTTCGAATGTTACTGGGTCCGCTAATTTAACATTTCAATCCACGCACCTAATGTAAGGTGCGACCTTTGACGTTGTTACCGTTTGCTACAAGTTCGAATATTTCAATCCACGCACCTAATGTAAGGTGCGACGAGTACGACAATAAACCGTATCAGGTATTAGTTATTTCAATCCACGCACCTAATGTAAGGTGCGACACCAACGTCCTGCCGACTTTCGGAGCGCTTGGAGATTTCAATCCACGCACCTAATGTAAGGTGCGACTTCAACCGGTTAAAACCTCGATTAAACCACTTCATATTTCAATCCACGCACCTAATGTAAGGTGCGACATTTAACGGGCGCCTCTACAAAAACAGAAATTATTATTTCAATCCACGCACCTAATGTAAGGTGCGACATATGCCGTTTGCACATCTCCAGAATCCGGGTCCTGATTTCAATCCACGCACCTAATGTAAGGTGCGACGATGTTATTCTTTTATCAATAAATGACGAAGGGAGATTTCAATCCACGCACCTAATGTAAGGTGCGACGGGCATCAAGCAAGTAGAGGGCAAACCGATACAGATTTCAATCCACGCACCTAATGTAAGGTGCGACGAGCAGACAGCGTGAAAGGCGGTGAAGTAAAGGATATTTCAATCCACGCACCTAATGTAAGGTGCGACTTATTGTGCTAATAATTTTGGATTACGATTTTTCATTTCAATCCACGCACCTAATGTAAGGTGCGACGTGGAGAAAGTGGAGCAGTTACAGCAGGAGAATATTTCAATCCACGCACCTAATGTAAGGTGCGACTTTAGTTCAAGTGTTTTGCTACCTGTTGAGGCAAATTTCAATCCACGCACCTAATGTAAGGTGCGACTCTACCCATTTTACAGATACTTGTTTGCGATCAAAATTTCAATCCACGCACCTAATGTAAGGTGCGACGATTCGCTTCAAGTTCTTCAACTGTGTTCATTTTTATTTCAATCCACGCACCTAATGTAAGGTGCGACTTCTGCATCTCGTTTTAAATCTTCAATATCCACAATTTCAATCCACGCACCTAATGTAAGGTGCGACTATATTCATCTTTATCAAATTCCCCAACACCCAAATTTCAATCCACGCACCTAATGTAAGGTGCGACGGGACACAATTAAATCAACATCTACAAATGTATGATTTCAATCCACGCACCTAATGTAAGGTGCGACTTTCAACGCATGCAATTTTTCTGCCTTCCGCAATGATTTCAATCCACGCACCTAATGTAAGGTGCGACGTTTAGTGACGTGCCACAAGGACATACAGCTTATATTTCAATCCACGCACCTAATGTAAGGTGCGACACGATTCAATTGTTGAAATGTTAAAAGAAATAAAAAAATTTCAATCCACGCACCTAATGTAAGGTGCGACAGAGTATTTATCTCTAACTCTTGACATTTTAAACATTTCAATCCACGCACCTAATGTAAGGTGCGACGAAAGGCTACTCAAAAGAGCAGCCTTATCGTTGTATTTCAATCCACGCACCTAATGTAAGGTGCGACGCGCGTCCGGGTTGGTATATCTCAAATGCATAATATTTCAATCCACGCACCTAATGTAAGGTGCGACGCAACTTTGTCGCCATATTTATCCCAAGTGTTTTATTTCAATCCACGCACCTAATGTAAGGTGCGACCCAACAGCAGAGGTTATCCCATCGCAAACAAAGAATTTCAATCCACGCACCTAATGTAAGGTGCGACTTTATCTTTGATGATGATGTGATCGATGACAGAATATTTCAATCCACGCACCTAATGTAAGGTGCGACTTTCTCGTTGTTTAGTGGATCTATGGCCACGAGTAATTTCAATCCACGCACCTAATGTAAGGTGCGACTTTTGCAGATTTTGTTACGTTCCCAATGGCTTGTATTTCAATCCACGCACCTAATGTAAGGTGCGACATTGCACGTGAACTGTACAATCTTCAACAGAGTAAATTTCAATCCACGCACCTAATGTAAGGTGCGACTTCATCGTAAAAATAACCGGGATGTCAACACCTTATTTCAATCCACGCACCTAATGTAAGGTGCGACCTTGAGGGAGAAAGACCTTACACTTGCGATCGTATTTCAATCCACGCACCTAATGTAAGGTGCGACCTGAAGGCGGTTTTAGAGTCGAGATACTTGATGAATTTCAATCCACGCACCTAATGTAAGGTGCGACATTTCAAATTCGGTTAGGTGATGGTTCATTTGAATTTCAATCCACGCACCTAATGTAAGGTGCGACCTTTGGCCCGGAAAGCCTTGATCGAATCCAAGATATTTCAATCCACGCACCTAATGTAAGGTGCGACGGCGGAACCGGGTTTGAAAGCTATATCTACAATGATTTCAATCCACGCACCTAATGTAAGGTGCGACGACTTTCTTAGGAATTGCCCTAAAACCTACTTTTATTTCAATCCACGCACCTAATGTAAGGTGCGACCATAAGCATCGTGATGAGTTCTAAACGATTTTACTGTATTTCAATCCACGCACCTAATGTAAGGTGCGACTCAGCAACGGTTGCTTTTCCATCCTTCCATTTTTATTTCAATCCACGCACCTAATGTAAGGTGCGACATTATATGGGGAAGGCATCTACAAACATCACTCTTATTTCAATCCACGCACCTAATGTAAGGTGCGACATATTTCGGACTTGGTACAAAGAGTAATACGAACCATTTCAATCCACGCACCTAATGTAAGGTGCGACTTCTTTCCAAGTGGATTGCTTTTTATTAAATTCATCATTTCAATCCACGCACCTAATGTAAGGTGCGACTTAATAGGCTCATTGTCGGTACCATCCCTTGTTTATTTCAATCCACGCACCTAATGTAAGGTGCGACTTCTTGCGTCTACGCTTATGATCATCACAGTAGAAAATTTCAATCCACGCACCTAATGTAAGGTGCGACGTAATAAATCTTTTCCATCAGCATTTAATAATAGTATTTCAATCCACGCACCTAATGTAAGGTGCGACATGTTGATGAAAACATGATTGAGGCTATGAATGATTTCAATCCACGCACCTAATGTAAGGTGCGACCCAGCTGCGCGATTCGTTTGGCCACTTTCATGTATTTCAATCCACGCACCTAATGTAAGGTGCGACGGTTTCATCAGTTAATGCTTTTAAAATCTCGTCAGGAATTTCAATCCACGCACCTAATGTAAGGTGCGACGTCATGACTGATAATCATATCGTTGCCATCTTCTATTTCAATCCACGCACCTAATGTAAGGTGCGACGCTGTGCTTCCTTCGTTGTACGTATAGCGTCCTTCTATTTCAATCCACGCACCTAATGTAAGGTGCGACCTTTGCGTGTTTGCTATCAAAAAAAGCGAACACATTATTTCAATCCACGCACCTAATGTAAGGTGCGACTTTTGCTGATGGTACTATTGGTAAATCACCTAAAAATTTCAATCCACGCACCTAATGTAAGGTGCGACCCAGCACCTGAGGAATTACCTTTACCCATAACTATTTCAATCCACGCACCTAATGTAAGGTGCGACATTATAGCGTGGTATGGTGTCCAGCACATTTTACATTTCAATCCACGCACCTAATGTAAGGTGCGACCCGGTTCGCAACATATCGTATATTCGCGACTTTATTTCAATCCACGCACCTAATGTAAGGTGCGACTTCGCCCCCTCAGTGACTATTAACCTTTCAGAACTTATTTCAATCCACGCACCTAATGTAAGGTGCGACCTTTGCATTCCATCAGCAGTAGTTTGCAGCAAAATTTCAATCCACGCACCTAATGTAAGGTGCGACGATTGCGGCTTCTTATGAGGGCATTGATTTTACCATTTCAATCCACGCACCTAATGTAAGGTGCGACTGTCAAAATCGACAATAAATTAACATTTTTTAAATTTTTTTAATAAAATTAAATAGAACCACAAAACTTTAGTTTTAAAAAATGGTGAAATAAGTAATTTATTATGTAATTTTTTGGTGCTAATCCCCCCGTAAATTTATGTTCACTTCACATTAGCACCAAACTGTATACTATACTTTTAGCATATTTTTGATATTAAATATCCAATATTCAACAAATTATAACATAACAGTTATATAAAATTTACTTCTGCTCTTCTAAAAAAATTCTTACTTAAATATATAAAACCTTAATAACATAATAACATAATAACAGTATTTACAATATCAATGGATCCTCTACGTTTAAAGTCGTCTTAGCACCAACATGTTCAACTTTTGTTTTATATTTATTTCCTAACTGATAAAATCGCAAACTATCAGTCTCTTCATTTATGATTTCTGACAATTCTTTTTTTAATTGAAAAAATTGAGTATGATCCACGACACATTCAAAAACTGAGTTTTGAACACGTATCCCATAAGCTTCACATTTTTTTGCCACTTTTCTAAGTCGCCTTTGGCCGGCTTTTGTTTCAGTATTTACGTCATAAGTGACCAAAACCAACAAAATTCTCACCTCACTTCCATAAGAAAGGTGCGTATTCCTCAGCATCTCCTCTTAAAAATCTTGCTAGTAATAAAGCCTGTGCGTAAGGAACTAATCCAAAGGGTATTTTCTCATTTAATCGTGGATGAGTAATTTGTTCTTGTTTTCTCTCCTGCCAAGCTTTCAAAAATATCTTTCTTCCTTCATCTGTTAGCAATACGGCACCACTTTCCTTTTTTAAAAAATGTTTTGAGTTAATTATTTTTTTATTAATCAAATTTAAGACAAAACGATCAGCAATAACAGATCTTAACTCTTCCATCATATCCAATGCTAGAGAAGCGCGACCTGGTCGGTCACGATGTAAAAATCCTACATATGCATCTAAACCAACAGTTTCTAATGCAGAAGCCACTTCATTCGCTAATAATGTATAAGAAAACGAAAGAAGCGCATTGACATTATCCATTGGTGGTCTTCGGGATCTACCATGAAAGTAAAAATCATCTTTTTGTTGAAGGATTAGTTCATTAAAATGTTGAAAGTATCGATTGGCTGCTTGTCCTTCTAACCCTCTTAATAATTCCAAATCTTCTGTTACTAAAATTCTCTTCATAATTTCAGTTAAATACTTTGAAGATTCTTTAAATGTTGGAACATCAATTCTCATTGGATAATTTCTAGTAGCCCGTTCTAATATCCATTTTTGATTGCAAACTTTAGCAAAAATAAAATTCCTTGCAATTTTTACACTTTCCTTTTCATCATCAGATAATCGATATTGCGTTTTTCTTAATACTACATTTCCTTTACTTTCTCCAATTACTCTAGTCTGAAATCGAAAAGATGAGGATAAAAAACATAATGAAATATTTCTTTCAGCACAAGCATACATTAATGCAGGACTTGCACCAGCCCAGCCGATTGTACAAATACCTTCTAAATTATGAAGTGGAATTCTTCCAATTTCCTCTTCCCCTTTTGATACGACCACATTTTCTCCATTTAACGAAAGATATGCATCAGGAGTAGTAACATATAGAGTATTCAATAATTTCCTCATTCCAAAAATCTCTCCATATATTTTCGAACTGGTTCTCTGTTTAAGGATTCAGGTAAGCAAATATTGTTTAAAGAACAACTTTCACAGAACTTCCCTGTCTTTACTTTTGGGGTATATCTATTTTCATAATATTGATGCATCAATTTAATCATTTTTCTTACTTCTTCACGAAGTTCCTCAGTAATCTCTATTGATACTCGATGTTTAATTTCATGATAATAGATATAGGCTTCTTTAATATCGCAAGCTAGCATCTCTTCCAAACACATCGCTTGGGCTACAAGTTGAACAACATCTTCTTTACCTTTCTTCGGTCTGCCTCGTTTGTATTCAATGGGAATCGGGATAAATGTTCCTACCTCACCTTGTAAAGTAATTCCGCTTGGATGTCTTACAAATTCGACAACATCACATATCCCACTGATTTTTAATTCGTGCGAGCAAATCGGTAACGCCCGCACGATTAATTTATTCCCTCGTTTTTCTCGTAAGAATGGTTGGTTCGCTTTTTTATGAATATATTGCCCTTCAATTGTTTTTAAATTTTCTTCCCATTGTTGCTCAATATGAATTAAAGCCCACTGTCGCTGACAAAATTGAAAATGTTGAATACCGGACAACATCAAATAATCTGATTCATTATTTTCCGTCGTAAACATCCACTTTCAATCCTTCAAGTTCATTCAATATCATCTCGTAATCTTCGAAAGATTTCGGATTATCTACTTTTGGTTTAATCTCTAACGAACGGTGAACTTTTGCAGATGAATATTGGCCAAGTTTGGAATTATGCTCCCACCAATAGACTTTGTGCACTTCCATAGAACCTTCCGGACGAGCGGAAGAAGCATCATTTTCAAATAAAGTAATGAGCGCCTGTTTTAATTTTTCTGCATCTTCATTCGTAAATCCTGTTTTTTCTGCTAACTGTGTATTAATGCTGCCGTTAAATCTGTACACACCAAAATCTACTCTATGCTTCATTCCCATTGTATCCGAGCCTTTTTTCTCTCCAGGTTCTGAATTAACACTTTTTGTAATCTGGATGCTTGTAATATTGATAGGATCAATACTAATTGCTGGATGAATAGAAACAGGTCCTCGTATGCCAACAGATACCCCCTCACCTTTCTTTTCTGCTTTAAAAGCAAACACTTGTCCAAATGCTCTCACATCAAACCATGATTCACATGCAGCTTTTTCATATAAGACCGGATCCGCTTTTTTCCCTTTGCTTAACTCTTTTAATTTTTCATTATGATCCGCTCGTTCTCTTAAACTAGTAAATCCATCTACTGTACGATCACTGGATTGCACAAAAATGCTTTCTCCCATATCTTGAAGTCGATTACGAATTTTCCGTTTTAAACAAACATCGGATACTTCCCCATAGCCATCAAAATTTTGCCGTGGTCTGTTTCCATTTAGTGGGTCACCATTAGGGTTAGCGTTTTCCACAGAAAAAATTACCGAAAAATCAATTTTGTGATTTAATACTGTCATTCTTCATCTACTCCTTCTTTTTCTTTTTTTGTATATAAATCTTGTCTTTGGCTGTAATAACCTAATAGATATTTACCTGTTAAAGGTTTATTATTATAATCATTTGGATTAAATAAGTCGCTGATTTCTTGGAATAAGTCCGTATATCTTCTTGCATTTGAACCTAACCTCATTAAATAAGGATGTAAATTTTGGTGAATCGTATGCCAAGTTCTTAATGGAGCTCTTACAAATGCATTCATGTATCGTACGGCATTCGTTGCACGTTTTTGATCTGCTTCACTTAATGCATTTCTTTCAAGTACATCCGCAACAGCAAGCAATCGGCCAAATAAATAATCGCGATCAGTATTTGTTTTGTCTAAAGCCATCGAATACTCCTCCTTTTCATAGTGTTTTTTTACCAACGAACAAGCAACACTGAGTGCTTGTTCCCATTCCCACTCTTCATTAAATGCTACCGGGTTAGATGCACGCTGAATGGCATTTTGAACTATATCCAAAGGAATGGCTCGTCCATCAATGACGCAAGGAAGAAGACGTTCCATAACAGTTTTTATTAATTTATCACTAGGCCTTGGCCCATAGGCATATTTTGCAATCGTTTGAAATGAGGGGGAACCATAAAATTCTTTCCATTCTCCATCTACTTTCCGACGATGCTTCCAACTGCACCCTATATGCCATTCTTTTAATCTTTCAAAATAAACATTAATATGAAGATTTCGAAAATAAAGTACTGCCAGTCTTCCCGGGGTTGCAGCATCAAGAGTCATCACATAAACTTCATCATTTTCATCTACTGTAAAATTTTTATTGATCCCAGATAGCAATTGATTATATTTTCTTGCTAAAGCTTCTCTAGTACCAGATAGATTATTGCTTGATTCAATTTCAAAAAGATTTGGTAAATAGCTGTTTAAGTCTTCTAAAACGTCTTCTGTTGCTTGTGGGATATTAGGGCTTCTCAATCCCCATGCGAGAAAAACCCGACCATCTACTGTCTTTCCCTGTTTATCAATAAGCCATTTCAGAGCATTATGTGCTTTTTGGGAAACCTCATAACTAATATTTGTGACTTCCCTGGAATTGAGAAATCGACCTCTAAATGTGAACCCGCTCGTATCATTTGCAGAGATTAATTTTGCTTTATCTGCAGAATTCCGCAATTTGTTCGGATGACGCTCAACTGCAGGTAAATATTCCCCGCTTACGTAACAAAGATCTTTATCTCTTAATTTTGTATCGTAATATCTACTGTACAAATCATAGATTTCCTTATTATTCCAAACATGGTCGTGCACTTGATTTGGATAATGAACATCAAATCGAACGAAGGCGCTCTCTTGATCACCTGTCACAGCAGAAAAAATTTCTGGTTTTTCTTTTCCTCGATTTGAATCCCATTTTTTTAATAGCTTTCTTTGTTCATCCAAATACAAAATATTTTTTTGCACCAAGTCTTCTATAAGCGTTCCTTTTTTCACATAATTGTATATCGCAACAATATCAGGATGACTATATTCTGACTCACACCAATCTTTTAATTGTTGAATGTAATCTTCAAAACATGAAGCTTTATCTTCTTGACCAGTATATTTTACATAATCACCTGCAACAAACATCAGTTTATCGTGAAGTACATGGGGCACGTAATTCGTACCTGCGCGGCTACCAGATTCCTCTGTGAACGGTAATATTGTATTTTCTTTTATTACCCTTGCATCATAAAATTCTCCATCAGGTGTTACCGTTACCTCAATATGGGCTGTTTGAGTTGTATGGGAAATCGGAAGCAAAGTATATTCAATTGTTTTTTTTCCGGTATTTTTCGTTTCGATAACGCCGACTTTATCGAGATTATTATTATAAGTTTTATATAAAGCGTATAGATAGCTCACTTACTCACCCCCAAACAAATCATTGTACAATGTTTCCACAGGCTGCATATTTTCATGTAGTAAAAATTTTTTTGTTTGATATTCACGAATTGGCCGAATTAAAGAACACTCTTCAGGTCGAATAAATTTGATGATGCCATGCCTCATAACTGGCTGCCATAGTCGAACTTCCATAACTTTCTTTCCGGTTTCATCCGGATAATTAATACCATGTATCATCGTCCCAAAATGAATTTCTTCAATGTCGTCATAATGACCTTTTCCCTCATTAAAGTCGCAAGGAACGACATATGCTTGGCATTCTCGTGTTCCTAAATACACATCTCGACGGCCACCTGCTTTTACACAGCGTTTTGCAATGTTATGATGTTTATGCTCGTTAAAATCTCCTTCTAGATCCTTTCGATTATAGTTAAATTCGAAATGAGCCCTTACTTGGTATCTAACGTCTCGCAAATAAGTATAATTTGCTAGTGTATTTCCTCCACCATAATCAAGAGGACGAATGCCTTTTGACTCCATTCGAATCGGATTCATTACTCGAATTTCATCAATGTACCAAATAATCGATGGTTTCCAATAGATGCTCTCCACTATCCCTTTTAATGCTTGATAGGTTGGAATTTGATACGTCAATTTTTCTCCACCGAGTTTCATTAGTGGATCTGTAAATAATGCGTAATTTCCATAAACTTCAAATTCTATTTGGTTCCTTATTTTCTCCATTTTATCACTCCTTCCTGTAAGAGTTAGAATTTACTGATAATTTAATAGTAATATATTCCAGAACAACAAGTCAAGATATTATATATTATTTGAATTAATATTTGTTCTTAATATTATGTTATACTTTTCTAGTCGTTAGTTCATAAAAACTAACGTGGATTGAAAAAAATATTATATTATATATTTTAGAAAAAGCTGGCAATTTGGGAGTTGCCAGCTTCAATATTCTAATAATGATAAACTTGCCTCTCCTTCCACACTTAAACCGTATTGATCATCATATGCAGATTCTTTTGCAACAAATAATGAGTAATTCTTAAATTCTATTTTTTCAACTATACCATTTTTTATTAACCGATTTAAATCATGGTCGAACACATTAACAATATACTGCTGTACTTCTTTTAAAAATGTAGTAACATTTTCAATTCCGCCAGCGCTGTATAATTCAGAAATTAATGCTTTACCTTTATCATATGGAACCAAAACTGAATGGGTTTTGGAATCAATCACTTCAAAATATTTAGAAGCTGTTTCAAAACTTGTGTGCATCCAGATAGCTTGTTCTTCTTTAAATTCTTCAAGAAACTCCGAATTGTTTCCCAATAACATTTCATAAATATTTTTTCCTACCGGCGTTGGATAATCCAAATAAGGTTTAAATTCTTGATAAAAATTTCTAAAATAAAGCGTCATTGCATTTTCAGACAATAATTCTCCGTCAAAAAGCGTTGGATCCATTTCAATATCTCTTAAAATCTTTTTCGATTCGTATCCGCCTTTCTTGATTGTTGGCAAATTATTTAATACTTCTTCCTTATGATTGATAATATAAACATCTCTACTCGCCACTTCCCCATGCCGATTGCATCGGCCTGCTGCTTGTGCAATGGAATCTAAACCGGCCAAAGATCGAACGACACATTCAAAACTAACATCGACACCAGCTTCAATCAATTGTGTACTAATGCATACAATTTTTTCCTTATTCTTCAAACATTTTCTCATCTCATAAATCTTCTGTTTACGGTGTTTTGGACACATAGAAGTACTTAAATGAACTGTTTTTATTCCACTATTTGAAAATTCATCATACAGTTTTTTTACAACGGATTTTGTATTAAGAATTACAAGTACACTATTGACTTCATTTAGTTGTTGATTAACAAAGTCAGCAAGTTCTTTTGTCGTCCATCCTTCATCTTTAACCATATTTATCAAGTTCGTACGTTTAAAAGCTTTCATAATCCTTGATAAATCATCAATCAATTCTCCATCTACGGTAATATTTTTTTCTACATTCTGTAATGCTGGCTGAGTTGCTGTACAAAGTAATACCGTTGAATTTCCAATATCCTTCAGAAAATTTAAAACTTCATTGAAAAGTGTTACGCAATTGACAGGCACTGATTGCACTTCATCAAATATGATGATACTATTGGTCAGATTGTGAAGCCTTCGGATATTTCTTGATTTCCCACTATAAAATGTATTTAAAAATTGTACCATTGTTGTAAAAATGATTGGAGCATCCCAGTTATCTTTTGCTAGTTTGATTTTTTTGTAGTTTTGATAGTTTTCAAAATTAAGATGTTCATCATCCAACTCATTTTCAATAACATTACTATGATGTTCTAATAAATAGTCTTTAGCATCCAGAATATTGCGAACTTCTTCAGCATTTTGTTCAATGATGGTTGTGAAAGGTACAACATAAATAATTCGTTCTTTTGAATGTTTTAAAGCGTGATTTAATGCAAAACGAAGACTTGCAAGGGTTTTTCCTCCGCCAGTCGGAATCGACAGGGTATAAATCCCCGTCGGTAATTTCGATTTTTCGTAACACATGTTGGACATTTGTTGACGTAGCAAAGTGATTTCATTTTGTATTGATTTTTTTTCTAACGTTTTTAAATGCTCTTCTAATTTTTCTGCAAACCGATTAAAAATTTTTTCACTTTCAAATGGTTCTTCAACCGTGTTTTCATCAAATTGCCTAGAATCTGTGCGGTCCGCATCCAAAAGTGCGCTAAATGTAAATAATGTAAGATAAGTAATGTATTTTCTTATAATTTTTTTGAACAGTATTTGATTATTTCCAGTTTTTTTCAATATTTTATCTGCAATTATGGAAGTCTCTTTTGCTGCTTCATTTACATATTGTTTTATGTAGTCTTCTGAATACATTTCCTGAAAGAATCTTTGTTTTACTTTTTCATACTCTAAATCTTCTTTATTTTTCCTTTTTAAGAAAGGAGATTCTCCATCTGCATTTACCATGTCTTTTAGTTGTCCATGATGGGAAAATATCGCATTTGCTACACATTCAATTAAAAAATTATATTTCGCGTGAAAATTTTCCATTAAATATTTTCCGCCTGCAGTTGAATGGTCAATGCTTCCCCTTTTTGGTGGATTTTCTGGATTATTTACGGCTTCCTCCAAGTATTCTAAGAATTCATCACTATATTTCCCCATATCATGAAACATCCCTGCCAATCCGGTGATATGAGGAATCCCAATCTTTTTTCCAATCCTTTCCGCAATTTGTTGTACATTTTTTAAATGCTCAGAAAGCAATTGTTTCTCTAAATCTGATTGCCGAATATGCGCAACAAACTCCAAAACGATCATCCTCCTTAGCTCCATAATATACCATTTTCTCCATACTGAAATGCCCAAATTTACAATGCTTTTAACAAAGTGGAATGTAAACTGTTTAATTATGTAAAAATTTATTGCTTATTATTGTTACCTATTCTATTAACTATGTGGAATCCAGACACCTTCATTGTAAGTGGTGAGAGTGAAAAAGATTAAGAGTTTGAAAATAAATTAATTGTTAACAATCACCAAACCATCCTAATTAATCCATAAATCTTAATTCCATCATATATCATTTTTTTCATCCTGAAATGACTTTTTCGTCATTTCACCATTTTTTAATCATGGTAAGATAACTATTTATAGCACATTTGATTATAAATCGGATATTTTTTAAGATTTGGAAGAACACTCGAATCCAATCAATGTCAAATTAATTGATTAATATTTAGATTCCGCTTAGTTAATAAAGAACGTGGCTGTTGCCACCGCGGTGCCGGTTGCCGCAAGTGTATTTACATTCCATAAAGTTAATAAACAACAATATCAAATTTAACAAATGTAAAACAAGTAGCTTGATTTGCATTCCACTTAGTTAATAGAAAACATAAATTAGAAAATATGATAATTGCCCTACGAGACTCTCTAGATACCCCTTCACAAAATACGAATTCATATCATTATGGGTACGGATACCATGGAAGAAAAAAACCGCGCATCGACAGACTCCATACGCGGCTTTTCCTTATTTTCCAATTCAATTATGCATAATGTTTTTCATACCACTCTTTCGCTTTTTCAACCTCTGTGATTGTCAATTGGTGTCCGTAACTTTCCCAATGGATTACCACAGATGCCCCTGCCCCCTCCAACAATTCTTGAAGTTCCACCGATTCTTGTTGAGGGCAGATGGGATCGTTCGTTCCAGCTCCAATGAATACGTCGGTTCCAGTCAAGTTTGGCAATGGAATGCCTCGTATCGGTACCATTGGGTGGTGTAAAATCGCACCTTTTAAAGAATCGTTCATCAGAAATAACAGACTTGCTGCGATATTTGCGCCGTTCGAATAGCCAATCGCCACTATATTGTTGCGATCAAATTGATATTCTTTCGCAGCGTCATCCAAAAAACGATGGAATTCCTGAGTCCGGTAAATCAAATCTTCTTCATCAAACACCCCTTCCGCCAACCGTCTGAAAAAGCGAGGCATTCCATTTTCCAAAACATTTCCCCTCACGCTCAGCACTGCGCTTTCCGGATCAATCATTTCCGCTAACGGCAGCAATGAGTTTTCATCTCCGCCCGTTCCATGCAGCAACAGTAAAACCGGCTTATCGGGGTTGGTTCCTGCTTTAAAAATATGTCGCATATGTTTGATTGCTCCTTTTCATTTTTTCATCGAAATGTTCCAGCGATTTGGCATCCTGTGAATCTTGACCGGCCACCGCTATGCATTTTCGCCCGTTTCCATCTGTTCATCGAAATGTACACGAGGCCTTTCCGTCCTGTTGCGGCTAACCTGCACGCCATCTCCATCTGTTCATCGGACTGTCCCAACAGTTTTGGCATCTTTGACCGGCCTGCACAATACATTTACGCTCGTCTTCATCCGTTCATCGGTGCGGTTCGTCTAAAAGCAACTCACATCCCTGTGATTTTAATCCAGCGGACGAACTTCGACCGGTATTAATGACGCTTCTAAACGGTCGCGGAAAGGTTCATATTGTGGAGGCAGCATCAACCGGGTTCCCATTGTTTCAAAAGACTCGTCGTGCGCGAATCCTGGAGGGTCTGTTGCAATTTCGAACAATATTTTGCCAGGCTCACGGAAATAGATGGAATTGAAATAATTGCGATCCTTTACATCTGTGACGTACATGCCTTTATTCATTGCATATTCCTGCCATTCAAGGTGGTCATCATTGTCATTCGCACGCCAAGCGATATGGTGGACGGTTCCAACCCCCATCATCCCGCGGATTCCTTTCGTCATTTTCAAATCGATGATATTTCCGATGTCGGCAGTCGATTGAAAGCGTGTGTAGTGCCCCTCCTGGCCGACCACCTCAAGCCCCATCACATCTATCAACGTTTTTGTTGTTTCTTCGGGGAGGCTGGAATACAAGACTGCACCGCCAAGTCCTTTGATGGCTACCTCTTTTGTGACGCCGCCAAATGTCCAGCTATTCTCTTCCCCGCTTTCCCGCTCAACGAGTTCCAGTTGCAATCCATGGGGGTCTTTGAATTGCAAATAGGTTTCTCCGAATCGCGACGTTTCTGTATATGCAATGTTGAATTTGTCCAATCGCTTTTTCCAAAATTCCATTGCTCCGACAGGCACCACATAGGTCGTTACGCCAACCTGTCCATCGCCGATCCGTCCCTGATATGCGCCCGGCCAAGGGAAAAAGGTGATGATGGTGCCCGGTTTGCCCCATTCATTCCCAAAATAGAAATGGTACGTTCCCGGATCATCGAAGTTTACGGTTTTTTTCACAAGGCGCAATCCAAGAACACCTGTGTAAAAATCGATATTTTCTTGTGGATGTTCTACGATTGCCGTAATATGATGAATTCCTGCAGTGTGTTTTTTCATTTAAATGACTCCTTTTGATTATACTTGATGAACAATGTTATTATCTCGAATTCGAGATATATTCCCGAAAAATAAAGATAGCTTTCCAAACTATCTTAAATGTTGATTCAAATTATCTCAATTTCGAGATAATGATATCATGGCTGCAATCAAAGGTCAACTCCGGGAATCCCTGTTTATTAATATTTCTTATCCCGGTATTCCCTTTTCGTCACGCCAAACGCTTTTTTGAGAATGTTTCATCATGCTAACCCAGTGAACGTCCACTGTTCTTCCCGCATATTTCGCACTTTCCTTACCAATAAAAACAGCCGCGCATTGATAGATAATACGCGACTTGTCCTTGCGAATAATTTACGAAACCCTTCACAATCCCTTCCTCTCAATTAAATACTCACCCCAAACCATGATATTGCAGATACAACCTCTCCGCTTCCTCCTCCATCTCTTCCACCAACCGCTTCGGATAGACCACTTTCGCATCGGCACCCCATGAAAGCAGCCAGCGCACGAGCCCTTTGCTGATGATGGCTCTTGTGATTAAGCGAAAATGGTCGTCGTCCACCCTTTTGATGTCGGCGTTAAGGCCAAAGCGGTCAATCACAGCGGGCGCCAAATTATTTTTAAAAATCACCTCGATGGACGACTCTTCCCCGCCAAACATGAAAAACAACAGATTGCGATACTTGTTGATATCAAAGCCCGGCTGAACGGCAAATTTCTGCTCCAGCATGCGGATATCCCTAATCCGGTCAATCCGGTAATGATGGATGTCCTCCTCCATCACGTGATAGCCAATTAAATAATACATCTCTTCATTCCAAATGATTCCATAAGGATGAATGAGATATTGTTTAGGATCGGGACTTCCAGATAGCACAAATTCTTTCTCCACCGAGTAACGGCCATATTGGAACTGAATAGCCCTCTTTTCCGCAATGGCCTGGTGGATCGTTTGAACCGTCTTGGCAAATAAAGGACTATCAATTTTCGCAAAGGTATGGACCAACTGGTTCTCCAATAAGACCGCTTCATTTTCGGAAACGAAGGCTTTCAACTTTTCGATGATTTGCTGTGTTTCCTTCACGGAAATGAAACGGGCGGAAGAAATGGCATCCATCATATAGCGCAGCTCATGGATTTCAAAAAATCGATCCGCAATCCAATAATGTATAAATTGATTTCTTCCGCTTTGACTTGTTTCCACTTTGATGAACGATTCCCCCGAAGTCAAAAACTTCAAATCATTTCGAACCGCTTTTAATCCGCCTTCTATTTGATGCATCTCCAAATATTGCAAAATATCTTCAATCGACTTCGGATGTTGTTTGGAAGAATATTTCCATAAATATTCAATAATCGCCAAGATTCGTCTATACTTCATTCAACCACCGCTTTTCCATTCATTCTTAATTCCATTATAAACAATCATTGGTTTGTTTTATAAATGTTTCAATAAATTGACATCGCAATTTCAGTACATTTTATTGTACGCAATATCATCCATTGTTGTCGAATCGGAAAAGCATAGTGATTGAATATATAAAAACGGAAAAAGGGAGTGAATTAGTTGTGACATTAGCAGAGATGTGGAGACAAGAAGGATTGGAAATAGGGATGGAAATTGGAGAAGTACTGTTCGGAACTTGCATCCCGGAGATTACACCGGTGCCGGGCGTACATGAAAAAGTGCCAAAATCAGAATATTTATGATGTTGGCACTTAAATTATTGATGAAAGAATAGTTAACTGCATATGTTTAGCCCGTCTTTTAAGAAATGGTTATACAGTACTATTTAAACAAATATACTATTGTCAATTTACGAATATCGGGTTGATAAAAAAAATTAATTTTCCTCATTTCTATACAAAACGATGGATAAGCAATCATTTTTTAAAAAATTCCATTTAACAACACCTTATGATATTCGTTTTTATCTAAATCCCCACTATCTTTTAACACTTCAATCGTTGAATCAACACGATCTCTTACCATAGCAAAAACTTCTTCTAAATTAAGGAACTTCTACCAGAATAAACAATGAGCCAGTTATTTTTAATTTTATGATGCAGTTGCTCAAAATCTTATTTCTTGCTGGCTTAAAGTAGTGATAAAAAAAATGCTAACAAAAATATATATCTTTGATTTTGACACATAATCATCAATGCTATCCAACCAATAAAAAAGGAATACCAATTGACAGACTAATTGGCATTCCAACTATACGAATCATTACAAGGTTGTTTTCCATCAATAAGGACTTGTTGTTCATCTCAAGCGGCTTACTTTTAAAATGTCACTTTGACCGGATGATTTTCTTGATAATCCATATTATCCCAAGAGAAAATATGCAAGGTCATTTCCAAGTTTTCTTTAAACTCCGGGAATTCATATCCATCCAGTTCCTCGATTTTCAATTTGGCAGTGGCCGATTTGCCCGGTGCCACCTCTTGGCTCATGACCAATAACGTCTCATCCACCATGCGTCCGTCCACAGAAACGCTCCGTGCCTGCACTTCAATGGATTCTTGCCGTTTGTTTTGAACATCGAAAACCACTTCTACCGATCTGCCCCAAATCGAATCTTCTTTCTTTACAATTTTCACAAGTGTCACTTTCACGTTATCATTATCGACAATCACTTGATTCATGTCGTTTTCATTTTCCGACGCCTCATCCGCTTGTGTTTCTTCCGCCGGTTGTTCGGTTTCCGTTTTCTCTACAGCTCCGTCCAATTTTTCCTCCGTCGTTTCACCGCATGCCGTCAATGAAAGGAATAACATGAAAATCGCAAAAGGATAAAAGCATTTTTTCATCGTGATAACCTCCTATTTATTATTCTTCCATTTTCTCCAAATCTTTCGGATAATTCGCTTCGCCGATGATTTCTTTGGTCGCCTCATCTTTTACAACGAGTCTGACATTATAGTTTTCCGGATCGGCGCCGTCAAACAGCTGATACATTGCGCCCGATAGACCCAATCCAAAAACGGCGAATCCATCGAAACTGTTTTCATAATCATTTCTGTCCACCCATAACGTAAATTCAGAGAAATCCTTGTTGTATTCAACATCTTTGATCGATGCAAAATCTTCGCCATTTTTCAAATCCTCGATTGTTTCGAGCAAGGATGTTTTCATCTCGGACATCATTTCCTTATGCTTTGTTTTCGACATTTTGTAAGTAAGGGATCCGTCCTCATTCTTCGTCACTTCGATCCCTTCTTTTTCCGCTTCCGCAATAGACTGATCAATATCCCCGCCTTCAAAGAAGCTGGCCGGCAATGTCACTTCCACATTGAATAACCCTTTGTCGACATTGATGCCTTCGCTATCCGTTTCCTTTTCCTGCTGTTGAGCCTCGTTTGCCTTGCCCTCCTCATCTGCATTGCACGCTGTAAGAAGGGCGATCAATAATAATAATGCTGCGAATATAAGTTTCTTCATGTTGTACCTCCTTTTTTAGATAATTACATTTTTATCATTTTTTACCATTTTTGATAAGATTGAATCCAATTGAAATGAGGATGGAACATCTCACCTCCCAAAAGTCCTCAACGTATTGGATTTTTGGACCTCAACCATTTACGTTCAATCAAGAACGATTTCTAATGAAATAATAACTGAATCCGCCATTCCTGAAAGGCCCTTTGCGTCACTTCGGGAGTTTTTTTTGATTGGAATTTTTATCACTAGCGTCGCATTAAAATAATTTAACACCTTCGAATAAACCGAATTTTCTGAAATATAATCTAAATACAAAAAAATCCTTTATAATGGTTGGGTGGTAGTAAACCATCCAAATCCAATACAAAGGACAAAACCATGGATAAGTTTACACGAAAAACATCATTTGAACAATGGTTTTCACCGATTCATCGTCCATTATTTGACGACCTAGTGAAAACACATCAATTAAATCACTATACCAAGAAACTTTATATGGCTTCATTTATGAAACTGCTTTTGTATGCCCAACTCCATGAAACCGAGAGTTTACGGGCGTTGAGTGACGTTGTCTTTTTAGAAGAATTACAACGAGCAACGGGATTGGAATCGATTAGTTTTTCACAGTTAGGGAGACGAATCCATACCATCCCAACTGAGTTCTTTCAAACGATTTTTCTCGATTTAGTGGCACAAATTCATCGGAAAACCAATTTCCAAACAAGAAGAAAAGTGACAACGCCTTTGAAAATCATTGATTCGAGTACATTACCGCTTCATTTGACCAATCATAAGTGGGCAGAGTTTCGAAAAACAAAATCAGGAGTAAAGCTTCACTTACGACTTGTTTTTATGGAAAAAGGACTCTCCTATCCAGATAAAGCCGTACTCACGAATGCCAACGAACATGATCGTGGTCAACTAGAAGTATTCGTGGATGACAAAGAATGCATGTACGTGTTTGATCGTGGTTACTTGGATTATGGGCGCTTTGATCAAATGACGGAAGATGGCTATTTCTTTGTGACCCGTTTGCGTAAAAACGCTGTTGTCCGAGTGTTAGAATCCTTTTCGTTACCAGAAGATTCACCCGTATTCTCTGATGAAATGGTTGTCATTGGAACACCACAAAATCGTTCTGAAAACGTGTTTCGCTTACTCAAATTGCATGATACAAAAGGAAATGAGCTTCATTTACTGACAAATCGGTTTGACATTGACGCAGATGAAATTGCAGAAACCTACCAATCACGTTGGGCAATCGAACTTTTTTTCAAATGGATGAAACAACATCTGAACATTAAAAAGTTTTTTGGTCACAGTGAACAAGCTGTACATCATCAAGTGTACGTAGCCATGATAGTGTACTGTCTGAATGTTTTAGCTCAGTTGAACACGAATAGCGAACGCAGTTACTTACAAATTAGTCGCTATTTGAAGGCTTCTTTGTGGAAATCCGCTCACATTTGGTTACGAAAAATCGAAGGAAACGGCGTCCCATAAAGGTTTGCCAGTCGTTGTTGCACAAGTCATAGGTTATAGTAAAAAAATGGATGTTTACTACCCTCGCTTAGGTGTTTTCGTTTTTTCTCTAAAGTCCAGAAAAAAATAAAACTGAAAATTCAGACATCATTTATGCGACGGTAGTGTGTAATGGCATTAAACCAATTTCCTCATGAAAGAACTAAGCTGAAAACAACCCCAGACTATGCTCACTTTTTTATTCAAGAAGTAAGACGATATTATCCCTTTTTCCCATTTGTTGCTGCAAAGGTGAAAGCGGATTTTACTTGGAATGATTATCTGTTTGAAGAAGGTACATTAGTGTTGTTAGATATTTACGGAACAAATCACGATCCGAAAATGTGGGAAAACCCCGATGAGTTTTATCCTGAACGTTTTGCAAAGTGGCAAGGAAATCTTTTTAGTTTTATTCCTCAAGGAGGAGGAGAATATGAAACAACCCATCGTTGCCCTGGAGAACAATTAACAATTGTGATGAAATTAAGTCTAGAGTATTTACTGAATAAAATGGATTATGAAGGAACTATATATAACAAAGGATAAAATACCGAGCATTCCAAAAAGTAAAGTAGTACTTAAAAACGTTCGACGTACCCGTGAAAATATTCATTAATTGAGTGAAATTTTTAATTCAATCTTCTATAAAGCCTTTTTGCGCATGGCATATTAATCATTATTTAGTCCACATAAAAGTTGCATTAGGAAGCAAATAAGTACATTATTTTCACTCACTCGTATATATGATATAATGGCTTTGAAAAATGACTGAAAGGAAGATGGGTGGACAATGGATAACTAATCTTATTTTTTATGTAAATTGAATTTATTCAATAAAAAATAGGATTAGTCTGCCCATTTTTATATAAATAAAATGAATAACAGTGCAATATGAATGTATTAGGCTACTTTTATAAAAGTTAGCTTTATTAATCATTCATTTTACATGTTGTATTCATTTTGCTGACTAATCCTTCCAAAATTATGGGAGGATTTTTTTCTTCCCAAAAGTGAGGGATATGTATGCAAGAATTATTAAAGTTTCAAATTAGTTATGAAATTAAGGATCACTTAATTTTTGATAATATTACCGGTTCGGTACAAGAAGGGGATCGTATAGGTATTATAGGAAAAAACGGAGCTGGTAAGTCTACACTTTTACAGCTTATAAGCAAAAAAATTCAACCGTCAAAAGGTCAGTTAACATGGTTTTCTAATGCGACAATTGCCATGGTAGAACAGGAAATGCAAGACTTCTCTATAAACTCATTAAATCAAGAAGCTGCAATGCGTTTTTCGAAATGGTCTGTACCACCTAATTCTTTTTCAACATTAAGTGGTGGAGAAAAGTTAAAGGCGCGCTTAGCAGAAGGGATATCAAAAAATGCAAAATTATTATTGCTAGATGAACCGACAAATCATCTAGATGAAGAAAGTACAGATCTTCTAATAGAAGAAATAAAACAATACAATGGGACTGTAATAATCGTTTCCCATGACCGTTATTTTTTAGATCAAGTAGCTACTAAGATTTGGGCAATTGAAGATAAAAAACTTTATGAACATAAAGGAAACTATACGAGTTACATGAAAGAACGAAAGAAAAGAAGGGAATCCCAAAAAAGGGAATATGAAAAACAACAGAAGAAGATTGAAAAAGTTGAAATACAAATCCAAGAATTATCTTCCTGGTCCCGAAAAGCTCATGCTCAATCAACAAAACAAGAAGGCTATAAAGAATATTATCGTAAAAAAGCAAAAAGAATGGATACGCAAATTAAGTCAAAGAAAAAAAGGCTCGAAAAAGAATTGGAAAAAGCTAAGGTTGAGCGAGTTAATCCTGAATATGAAGTGAACTTTACACTTCAAAGTGGAGCTAAACGAGGTAAACGATTTATAGAAGTAAAAAATTTAACTAAGATGTACGATAATAGATTGTTATTTGAAAATGCCAACTTCACCATTCAATACGGTGAAAAAGTAGCCATAACAGGTCCGAACGGCAGTGGTAAAACTACATTATTAAATATATTTATGGGACGTGAACTTGCAGAAGGTGAGATATGGGTGTCAAAATCAGCATCCATTGGGTATTTAACGCAGGAAGTATTTGATTTACCCAATGAGAAAACGCCGGCTGAGCTATTTTTCAGAGAAACATTTGAAGAAAGAGGAAAAGTACAAAATTTAATGAAGCATCTTGGTTTTTCTGCCACAGCTTGGGAAGAACCAATTGGCAATATGAGTATGGGTGAGCGTGTTAAGTGTAAATTGATGTTTTATATCCTTGAAGAAAAGGATGTGCTAATACTAGATGAACCGACCAACCATTTAGATATTGCATCTCGTGAACAGTTAGAAGAAACATTAGAAAGCTATAACGGAACTGTCATTGTCGTATCTCACGACCGTTATTTTATTGAAAAAACGACAAATGTACAGTTATCCATTAAAAATCAAAGAATTGTTAAACAATACGACAAGGAACCAATTGAAAGCAATGATCAAAAAGAATTGCTATTAATGTTAGAGACGGAGCGGCAAGAAGTGTTAGGGAAGCTAAGTTTTTTAACACCAACAGATGAAAAGTATCAACAACTAGATACTCAATTTAATGAATTAACAAAGAAAATCAACGAAATTAAGAGGAATTTGTAAGAAGAATAAGCCTGGAAGAGTATTACGCTCTGAAGGGCTTATTTTTATTTTTTACCTTTACAATTAGCATATAGAGCGTTAACACAAAATTAACATTACTGTATTAAAATAGGTAATAATCCCTTAAATCAACAAGGAGTAACTATGATATCAGCCTTATTTACGAAAGAGAAAAATAGTAATTTGATTTCATATTTAAAGCGAATATTTAACCATTACCAAGAAGATTTAATGTATGTAAAACGCATTCATGAACTTGAAAAAATTATTCGCCATGGTGATATGACTACCGTGTTCCAACCGATCGTTAATATTCAAACGAATGAAACATTTGGCTTCGAGGCATTAAATCGTCCAAACAACTCAGACTTATTCCCCACTACTGACCAATTTTATGATTTTGTAGGAAAAACAGATTTAGTGTTTAAATTCGAAAGGTTTTGCCGTAATCTTTCTTTCAATCGATTTTTAGAAAGAATAGATAATAAATTTAACAATCATCAATTTGTTTTATTTATAAATATTCATCCATATGTTTTATTAGATAAAAATTATAATTTTGGGGAAACACGTCAACTATTAAATGAACTAAACATATCTCCAGAGAATGTTGTTTTTGAATTGACAGAAAAAAGTGCAGTGACGGATTATCAAGAGTTCGAACGGGTTCTTGACCATTATCGAAACCAAGGATACCGAATTGCAATTGATGATGTAGGTTCAGGTTACAATAGTTTAAAATCCCTCGTATATTTAAAACCGGAATTTGTAAAAATCGACAGAACACTTATACAACATATTGATACGGTAGAACCGAGTCAACAAATTGTATCGCTTATTTACAACTTTGCAGAACAATCTGGAACAAAAATTATAGCTGAGGGGATTGAACGAATGGAGGAGATTCAATTTCTTCAAAAAATCGGAATCCATTATGGACAAGGCTATGCCATTGGACGACCAGATATTGATGTGAAATTAGGAACACTTCCAAAATAAAGATCACGTATGTAAATAGGTGAGGGATAAAATGTTAACGTATACAAACGTATCTGCAATGAAGATTGGCAGGATTGCCAAAAAGGTACCTTCTGTTGGCCCGAAAGTAAAAAGTAAAGAAGTAGATCGATTATTTTCGGAGAACCCAAATTTAAGGGGAATTGTTGTTGTTGAAGATGAAAAGCCAATTGGACATATTACAAGAACACATTTCTATCAAAAAATCGGAACACTGTACGGTTATAATCTTTACATGGGAAGGGAAAGTAAACTTGTTGCAAAAACAAATCCTTTAATTGTTGACTATGACCATCCAATTGTAGAAGTGAGCCGAATGGCGATGGAACGGGAAGAAGAAGATCTATATGATGATGTTATTGTAACGAAAAATGGGGAATATGTTGGAGTTGTAAGTATACGTGCTCTATTAAATAATTTTGTTGAAATCCAGGTGTAAATTATCACTTTATTTCGGAACAAAAGAGCCATTTTTTTGCACATTCCTTCAGAAAGCCCTCTCCCCTTTTCTGAAAGAATGTGCTAAATTTTTTGTGTAAACGCTAAACTAGAATCAACAGTTTTCCACAAATAGAACTCAACAGAATTCCCCAAATAAGATTAAACAGTTTCCCCACCATCAATCACTTTCAAATATACTGTTACTAGTCTATTGAAAGTGAGGAATTAGGAGTGAACAGATTTATGCTTTACATCGAGATTCATCGTTTATACAAAGAGGGATTCTCCAAGAGTGCTATTGCAAGAAAACTAAATATTTCAAGAAATAGAGTGATAGATTATTTGAATATGAGTACTGATGAGTTTGAAGAATTTTTAAGTACATTACGTACAAGAGAAAAGAAACTAGACCCTTATCATGATCAAATTCTAGGGTGGTTGAAGGAACATCCTGATTTAACTGCTGCACAAGTTTATGATTGGTTGGAAGAAAAGTTAGGTTTCAGGGAAGTCGCTGAGAACACTGTACGAAATTATTTAAACGAAATGAGGGATTACTATCGGATTCCAAAGGTAAAGGTTCAGAGGACATATAGTGTAGTTCCAGAATTACCAATGGGAAAACAGGCTCAAGTGGATTTTGGACAAACTACCGTCAAAAACAGACAAGGTGAGAATAAAAAGTTGTATTTTATCGCATTTGTTTTATCACATTCAAGATATAAATATGTAGAATGGCTCGATCGACCTTTTCGTACTTCCGATATGATTCGAATGCATGAAAATGCATTTGAATACTTTGGAGGAATGCCAGAAGAAATGGTCTATGACCAAGATGCGTTATTAGCAGTTAGTGAAAATGCAGGTGATTTAATTCTTACAGCTGAATTTACTAAATATCATCATACCCGTAAATTTAATGTTTATTTATGTAGAAAGAGTGATCCGGAATCAAAAGGTAAAATTGAACAGGTTGTGAAATTTGTAAAAAATAATTTTAGCAAAAATCGAGTATTCGATCATCTTTCAGATTGGAATCAATCGTGCCACGCTTGGTTGAAAAGAACAGGAAACTATAAAGTTCATCATAATACGAAAAAGAGACCTTCTGAAGTGCACGCCCTGGAAAAGCAACACTTAAAGAAAGTCTCTGGTACTTACATTTTCGCAAATGTTTCAACTCCAAGTATAACAAGAAATATCCATAAGGACAATGTTATTCGTTATGAAGGAAATCGATATAGCGTTCCTAAAGGAACATATAGAGCAGATGCCCCAAATCTTGCTTATTTACAAGAAGAGGATGGTTGGTTAATTATTCGACTGAAAGAAACTGGGATGGAGTTAGCAAAGCACCGAATATCCGAAGGAAAAGGATTGATTATTACAGATCCCTCCCATCGGGAACATAGCACAAGTAAACGAGATCTTTTAATTCATCAAATTCAAGAAACATTCATAGATAAAGAGAATATTCAATGGTTAATACACAAATTGAAAGAACGATATCCACGTCATTTAGTGGATCAACTCAAAGTACTACAACAAGCCATCAGAATTTACCCAAATCATTGTGAGGAAGCTTTATCTGAAATGAAGAAACTTGGAATGACCAGTGCAAATGATTTTCGGGATATTGCACATGCATTATCTGTACAATATCAAAAAAGTTCACCTAAAATCGTTGAATTGAATGAGAAGTATAAAGATTTATCAGCACCAGAACGATCCGAAGACATTTATTTAAAAGTCTTATCTGGAGGTGAAAATGAATGAATCATCATCCCTATGAAATTTTACAAGATAAATGTCGTACCTTGCGCCTCGCTGAGACGGCTAAAGAATTACCGAATTTACTCCGTGAAGCTGAAGCAAAGAATTGGACATATCATGAACTGGTTTATGAAATCTTAAGCTATGAGATGCGATGTAGAGAGCAGAAAAATAATGAGAGATTAATGAAATGGGCAGAGTTCCCAGAAATATTGACGTTTGATACCTATGATTTGAAGGAACAAACAGCTCTTGGTGAAAAACAACTAAATGTATTAAAAGAACTGAATTGGATTGAAGAATTTTTTACTTTAATTTTGATGGGACCAACAGGAGCAGGAAAAACACATTTATCCGTTGCATTAGGAATACACGCTGTGGAGAGAGGATACAAAGTATCCTTTGTCTCCATGAATCAGCTTATGTATATTTTAAAAACAAAAGAATATATCAATAAATCTAAAATACGCTACAAACGTATTATAGCTTCGGATTTAATTATTATTGATGATGTCATGTACATGACTTACGAGACTCAGGAAGCCAATCTATTTTTCCAGTTTATCTATGATTTATATGATAAAGCAGCATTCATTCTAACCTCTAATAAAGGGCCAAATGAATGGGGAAAATTTCTTGGTGATCCTACTTTAACAACAGCTATACTTGACCGTTTATTACATAGGAGTGAAATTATCACTTTCGATAACGAAACGGATAGCATTCGTATGAAATACAGAAAGGTATTATTTTAATTTAGCAAACTGTTGAATCTTAATTGTAGAAAACTGTTTAAAATTATTTGTGGAAAATTGTTTAATTCTACTTGACGGTTACAGAGGATATCACGGAATTTATAGCTGCAGAAATAGGAAGACTTCTTAATCTTTCTATGATGGATGTTGAAATTGTTACACGTAATGGCAAAAGAGGCTGCTTATTAAAAAATTTTATACCAAAGGGTGTTATGAATGAAGAAGGTGGAGTTTTATTAAGAAATTTATCGGGATATGATTCATTATTAAATTCTAAATTAAGTAGTTATGATTTAATACAATATGGCTTTGATTTTATAAAAAAATTAAAGTTTTGGGAACAAATCAAACCAAATTTTATTGAAATGAATTTTTTTGATATTTTAATTGGCAATCAAGATCGGCATCCGTTTAATTGGATGGTACTTTTTAAATCAATGGATGATATAGAATTTTCTACAATATACGATAACGGTGCCTCACTAGGTTTTAGGTTTGACGATGTAATGCTAAAAGAATACATAGAAAATAAAACGAAATTAGAAAAATATATGAGGAATTCAAAAGTTAAGGCGGGACTTTTTGAAAAAAACAAGTAAAATCGAAAGAAATGATACTTTATTTAAAAAAGCACTTTTTTGAAGAATCGGAAGTAATCATTAAACGAATTACCAATTTTGATTTTAAAGAGTATGAAAATATTATCCAACAATGTGAGCTTTTATCAAGAATTCAAAAACAATGGTTAATAACCAATTTATATTATAGAAGTGAAACGATTTTGAAATGGTATTATGGGGAGGATTAATGAATAATGGGAAAACATAAATCTCTCTGGGTTGTTTGGCAGAATGAGGAAACACGATTAAATTACCATATCGGTACTTTATCCTTTTATGATAATAAGTATGAATTTCGCTATACATGGGAAAGCAAAGGTAAACAAAAGGTAAAAGAAGCTTTAGAAAATGGGTATATGTTACATCCTGCCTTTCCAGACCTAGAGAAAATTTATACTTCCACTGAATTGTTTCCCGCATTCGATCGTCGCTTACCGTCTGAAATACGACCTGACTTCACACAAATTTTGGAAGAATTAAAATTAGATCGAAACGCTTCCAAAATGGAATTATTGGAACGGACACGAGGAAAAACTGCCAATGACACTTATTCATTTGAGCAACCATTAAAAGTGGAAGACAACAAACTGATGACAACATTTTACATAAATGGTATGCGACATCAAAAAGACTTACCTCATAACTGGGCAGATATTTTGCGCACGACTAATCGTGTGTACTTAAAATTGGAACCTGAAAATCCCGTAGATAAAAATGCAATTGCAATTTATGGTGGATTAGGAAGCAAATTAGGTTATGTTCCGCGTTTTTATGCTACAGGTTTAGCTGCAATATTGAGCCGTAACATTCAAACAACTGTCAAAATTAATTATATCAATGAACATGCAACTCCTGATTGGTGGGTTCAAGTAAGTTTTGAATGTAGCATGGATGACATTCTTCCTGAGGAAATAAGAGAAATCGATCCATTGTTTGAAGAAGCCGTATAGGAAAGTACTAAGAAATTGCAAAACAGATAAATATGGGTATTCCTGGAAGAGATGCTGATAATACAGGTGTTAAAATGGAAAGTTTTTTAATTATGTTTAATGGTAAAAACTGGTCCATAAAATGTCAATATGATTCAAACTTTCCACTCATATAAAAACGATTTACAGTCCATTCAACAAGCTTTTAATCTACATCCCTCTAAGAAAGATAGCCATGCTTCAAAACTTAAACATTTGCAGAATAATCGGTGCGCCTTTTGGGGGTAGGTCTTGTGTTTTCAACTTAATCATGCCGCGTTGGACTTCGTAATTTTCTTTGGGTTGCAGCACGCCATTAATAAATAAATTCATATAGGAAACTGTACTTGGGTCCATGATTTTCTGATTTTTTCCTTTCGTTATGCCATCTTGATCTCTATAGATTCTTGATTTGCCATTGGAATTCGTATAAAACTCAAAAACTTCAATCTTTTTTGGAATGCGAAAAGAAAACTCTGTTGGTGGTAAATGAGGGATTGTTAAAAATGGCTTAGGTAAATTATTTGTCATTATTCCGCTCCACCCAATTAGTTACTAATTGTTTATTGTTTTTTCTTATAATATGCCCAAGTAAACAAAAAATTTCGCCATACAATAAAACGAAAATTCTTCAAGGAGGCAAAACCATGGCATTGGAAATATTGAAGCTTGCAATTAATGCTTCGACAACTGTAGCAACTGTTCCAGATGTAAAAAAATTTTTTTATTTAGTCAATTCTACTGTAACAGGTGAGGATACGTTAACAATTTACGCAAAGGATTTCATGGACGATACCGGAACAGTAGGAGTTACACTTCCAGAATTATCGGCTAATAATAGTTATTTAACTGTTTATGTAAATGGTGTGCAAGTAATGCAGGACTTATTGACATATAATCCAGGTGAAGATGAAAATGGATTGCTTACAATCGCAGTTCCTGAAGAATCAGAAATTATTCAAAATTCACCGGTCGTTCTTGTTGTAACAAACTTCGCTCCAACAGCACAAACGACTATTGAAACTTAAGAAATTGAATTAAAATTATCCAAATACTTACAAGGGGCTGTCCAGAAAGTCGAACACTTTCTGAACAGCCTTACTTCTTATAGTAATATTCTCTTAAACACTTTCCCTGCGGTGGTCACAAAACGCGCCTCCTCGTCGCAATTTAACTGTGGTGAAGCACTAGCTAAAGCCGCAAAGGAGACGTCTCAACTTTTCAGACGCCCCCCTTGCTGGTTAACACAATATCCAAGTGAAGACTTTCAAGAACTTCTTCCGTTAGCTCGAAAAGGATCCACACGACAAAAGTTTATCTACTGCGTTCGATTTCATCCACTCGTTCACGTTATACATAGATGGATTTTCATTGACTTCCAACACTTTGAAGTTTGGATAAATTGTCTTGATAAGGCATTTTCAAATCACTGTCAAACTGATAAACCCATTTCACCGCAAGCTCTAGAGCCCTGCGATAAAATCGCACACGTAGCCGAACTGACAAGCATTGCTTTCTCTGCTTCAATACAGGCATTTGCGAAGTTTTGATAAGATTCCTTTTTTTGCAAAAAGCTGAAGTTCATTATCTGTTTCACCCCCTCACATTAAATTGTCATGGAAAAGTTCTCCTTTAAATGCTTTTTGTATTAGAGCATTATACAAATTATTTAGTTCTAACAAACTTGTTTGCAATATTTTCTTATTATATTGAATTTGTTCTACCTTATGGGCAAACTCATTTTGTAGACTCATAGGCGGCAAAGGCAATCTTATAGAATCCAACATTTTTTTGGTTATCTGATTAATTGTAGTAGTTGCCCCGCTTGTTATTTGTCTTCTAAAAGCGATGTTTTGAAAATAATTATATAAATAATTGTAGTATTCGCTTCTAATAATGGTCATAAACGCACCAAAGGTCATTTTTTCTTCAAGTTCTGGAATTAAAGCAACTTTCCCAACCAATCTTGCGCTTCCGTTTCTGCTGCACATTAAAATATCATTTTGTTTTACACATAATTTGTCATTAACTTCTTTTTTAACTCTTACTATATCATTTAAATCAATCACACCATTTTGGATATTACTAGAGCGAAGTACAACTATACCTTCATCTGAAACATCATTAGGCTTATAGGTTAATCCAATAAAATATTCCGCTATTTCCTTTAAATCTACTATCTCCCATCCATTAGGGTTTGTAACTGGATCCCCAAACATCTCTATAAATACACTTTGTGTCAATTCATCTAATGCTGCAATTTGAGCTTGGCGTTTTTCTATTAGTGCCCTTGATTTATTTAATAATGAAACTATTTTTTCCTGCTCATTTAAAGTTAATAAAGGTATCTCAATGCCTTTTAAAATACTAATTGAAATATTAGGTTGCGCCCCGCCGACTCCTAACGCAACCAATTTGTTTTTTATCCTGTTTAAATAATAATATAAAAACTCTGGTTTTATACGGTTATCTGGTAAAAAAGCGGCACAAGCTTGGTTCGTAGCTGCATCTATATTTAATATGGAAGAATTACCAATGGTTGCACCGTACATAGCAAGCAAGACTGTTCCTTTTGGGAACATTTTAGCTGATGAATTTTCTAATCCTAACTGAGTAATATATTCACTTGCTTCCGAAATGTACATTTTTTTTAAATCGCCAGTCTTTATCCAAGGTATTGTGCCCTTTTCATAATATAAATTATTCTTTCTTGATGGAGTTCCACCAGAAGTTATATTATATAGTTCTCCTAATTTAACAAATTCCTTTTTCAACAGTATCATCCTTTTAGTAAAGCTTTTAATTCATTAATTCCCTGAATCATCTCATTTTCATAATCTTGTATTTTTTCTAGTATCTTTTCAGGGGCTTCATACTCCACTTTCGCATACTCCATCTCTTTATATTTATTAATTGACAAATCATAGTCATTTTCCCGAATTTCCTCGACAGGTACAAAGAAGGATTGTTCTGTTCGTTTTCTTTCTTTTTCAGCTTCTAGATTATGAAAACGTTCGATAATATCTGGTATATCGTTTTCTTCAATTTCTGTCCGTTTATCATCCAGCGAATATCCGTCTGCTTTCATATCATAAAACCATACATTGTCCGTTCCACCAGCACCTGTTTTTGTGAAAATCATAATGGCAGTGGATACACCTGCATATGGTTTAAATACTCCGCTTGGCATGGAGATAATTGCTTCTAATTTATGATGATCAATGATTTCTTTTCGGATGGCTTTATGAGCTTTGGAGCTGCCAAACAACACTCCATCTGGAACGATGACCGCAGCACGTCCACCTGGCTTTAATATTCTTAAAAACAGCACTAAGAATAAGAGTTCTGTTTTTTTCGTTTTTACCACTTTTAACAAATCATTGGATACTGCTTCGTAATCAAGTGAACCTTTAAACGGCGGATTGGCTAGAACTAATGTGTACTGTTCGATATCTTTATTTTCTTCAGACAAAGAATCTTGATAGGAAATGTTTGGATTATCTACACCATGGAGCATCATATTCATGGCGCCAATCCGTAGCATGGTAATATCCATATCATATCCATAAAACATTGTGTTATGGAAATGGTCCTTTAAACCTTGGACAAGGAATAAATCGCTATAGTTTTTACGCAGATATTCACTCGCTTCGACCAAGAAACCAGCAGATCCCATTGCCGGGTCAATAATTTTATCTTCAGGGGCGGGCTTCATTAACTCTACCATCATTTTAATAATGTGGCGTGGTGTACGAAATTGTCCGTTTGTACCTGACGTTGAAAGTTTTGATAGTACATATTCATATATATCCCCTGCTGTATCTCGATCGGAGGTTGGCAGATTATCCAAGCTATCCACAACTTTGGCCAAAGTGCTTGGTTTTTGAATTTGAAACATGGCATCTTTCATGTATTTTGAAAAAGCAGTATCTTCATTCCCGTGCAAATTTTTTATAAACGGAAACACTTCTTGCGAAACGATGCGATACATTTCTTCTGGACTGCCCAATTGTTTAAACTGATGCCAACGAAGATATTGCTTATCTTTCGGGAAGAGGCTCGCATGTTCCAAACCTAAAAATTCCGCTTCCTGCTCCTTCGTTGTTTCGATTTCATCTAAACTTTTTATAAACAACAAATAGGTTAATTGTTCAATCGCCGTTAACGGGTTCGTTAATCCTTCTGTCCATAGAGTTGTCCAAATTTGATCAACTTTATTTTTTATTTCTCCTGTAATCATGATGATCCTCCTAAATAAGCCTTAAGTTTGGATGAAAAAATGGTATATATTTTATCAATACTTAAGTAAAAGTGTTGTCGGATCTCCCTCGTTTACCAATCCATCAACAGACAGAAAAATTTAAATCTTTATTTGCCATGGTCTAAAACAATTCGTGAAAAATTTGCAATGGCAAAATAGCCCTCAATCCCGAAAAACATTGGGATTGAAGGGCTATTCGTCGTATAGACTAGAAGGGGAGAGTTTTTTATTTATCTCTCATATTTCGGGTTTACCGTCAAAATGCATAATTTACACTAATTTTCTTTATAAATTGCTTCTAATCCCTTAATTGTCTTGTTCGAATCGACATCATCATGCGGAATTAATAAGTAAACCCATTCCTTTCCTCCATTTTCGAGGGCGTGCTTGGAAGCGTGTTGGCACCATGTGATGGCAGCTTGCGCTTTCAGAGCAACTTCTTGGTCTTCTTCGATTCTGTTTGTTGCCTTGATTTCGCATAAATACATTTTTTCATCTGTTTCAACAATGAAATCCGGGATGTATGCTTGTGTTTGATTATAGTAAATTTTGATATGATTTTGCGTTGGTTTCAGCCATTTTAAAACAGACGGATCGCTTTCACAAATGACCGCAAATTTTCGTTCAGCGTCAGATTCAAATTTTTGTGTTCGATATAAACATTTTTTAAAGCCACCAAAGCACATGCTGCGAATCGCCGCTTTATTTGCTACTGGCTGTCGAAAATCACGTACTTCCTCATTGGTGTCCACGGCTACGTTGCTGCTTTTTAATGTATCAAAACCAACTCGAACGATGACCTCATAATTTGTCGGCTCTTCATAATAATGTTCTTTCATCTGCCCATAAATCAACTGTGCGAAACGTTTTTGATTGTAAACAACGACATTTTTTACTTCATCTTCTGTTTTTAAATAACTGCGAAGATAAGAAATCAACTGGCCTGACAGCTTATACAACAACTCAGCATGATCTTCATAAGAAACAGCCGGATAATCCATTAGGTGAAAGACAAGATAATCTTCTAAACGCTCTTCTGTTGTATTTACATCTTTTTTAATTTGTAACACTTCTCTTTGATGAGTACGCAAATGCTCAATCAAAATATTTTCAGCAACTGGTTGCAGTTTCGGAATCAAGCTGCAATCTAAATCAAAATCTTGATAGCCCCATGAAATTTCTTCGGTCGGTTGCAAAATAATTCGCGGAATTTCAATAGACAAATCAGGAAGTAACTCGACTGCTTTTGCAACCATTTCTTCAACCATTTTTTGAGGCTCTTCTTCAAATAAAGACAACTGAGATACCGTATAAGTTTCACTAACTTCTTTAATAATTTGTTGTTGAACGGCAGGATCTTTTAGTTGTTTAGAACTATATAACGTTTGTTGCTTGGCAATGACTCTTACAACGGATTCCGCAATATTTTTCTACTCACTTAAACGCTTAATTTTTGGTGATTTTCCGCCTCTTACTTCACTATTTATCTTAGAAATATTAAATATATTAATATTTACGAAAATACAATCTTGCCAGCGTAGCCGTTGCGCTCGAGAAATTCACGTAAATAAGCTTGCGTTCTTCGTGATTCTGTAAAAATCACCGCCTTTTCATTTGCACCTAGCATTCTTAATTTCTCAAATCCTTTTTCAAGCGCAATTAACAATGCTTCCGCTTTTGAATTTTCTTTAATCGATTTAGCTAGCAAGTAATATGCTTCTAATTCTTGTTTTTCTTCTTGAATAAGGCGTTTCATTTCATCTAGCGATAATTCACCTATGTATGATGACTGTTCCTCTTCTCCCCACTCTTCCATTGTATCATCAAATTCATCTACATCTGCATAAACGTCCGAATGCTCTGCGGCTATTTCTGTTTTTCCTCGCTCTAGTTCCAGTAGTAACTGCTCAAGTCGTTTAATTAGAGAAAGCAATGTGTCAGAAATAGCGAAGGAAGAAGATGCCAGCAATTTCCGGACAACTAATGTCATTAATGCCCTTTGGCTTGTCGGTAACGCAAAAAGTTGTTCTCTCTGCAAGTACGCAGATACTTTTTCGTATAATTCCCATTCCGCATTCGTTGGCATAAACTCCTGAGTAATCGGAATACGCTGTGTATAATTCACATACTCGGTAACTTGCCGTCTTAACGTACGATGACAAACAGGCTTAATACGTTGCTTTAAATCAATAAAATCCATTTCCGACATTTCTTTCGTGCCGCGGGCAAATTGACGTCTAAACGTTGTTTCATCTCCAAAAATATGAGGGTCGATAAAGCTAATAAGCCCGTATAATTCCATTAAAGAGTTTTGTAATGGCGTCGCCGTCAATAAGATTTTCGGATAACCAGCTGTTGCCGCTCTCAATGTACGTCCAATTTTATTTGATTTTTTATACACATTCCGCATACGATGCGCTTCGTCAAAGACAATTAAATCCCAATTTACTTTTTGTAGCATATCCGCTTTATTTCGAGCGTATTGATACGAAGTGATCACAATTTGATCTTGTTGCAAGAAAGGATTCCGATGACCAGAACGTACCATCTCGTTGAAGTTTTTACTTTCTAGAATAATAGATGGGATATAAAACTTTTCCCAAAGTTCTTGATTCCATTGTTTTCTTAGTGGAGGTGGCACGATAATAAGAATATTCCGCTTTCTTTCTGCCCACAATTGACTAATAATAAGTCCCGCTTCAATTGTTTTTCCTAATCCTACTTCATCCGCTAAGATAGCTCCCCTCTCTAATGGAGCACGAAAGGCGAATAAAGCTGCTTCCACCTGATGTGGATTTAAATCAACCGTCGCATTAATGAGTGATTGACTTAACCGCCCTATCGAATGTGAGGAATTTTGTTTCGTTAATTCATAAGCAAAGTATTTGCTCTGATATGGTGTTGTCACTCATTAGACCTCCCAAATGTAAAATCCCACTATTACTTTTATTATGTTTTACATTATTTTACAACATCGGACATTCGGCAATAAATGACAATGTTTTTTAAGTCTCATTTTCTTCCCACCATTATTCTCGAATGTCTAACAAGAAGAAAGCTACCTATTCGATTCAACCTTTTCTAATAGAATAAAATAATAAGTGTGCTTCGAAATTAGGTATGCTCTTTAGAAAGTTTTTGAAGAATCTGATTACCTTTATGCGAAATAATCTCCAAAAGTATTCCCTTCCAATTTACTATAATGCAATCATCCCATCCTGAAGTCCCATTTTGGGTATTTCAAAAAATGGGAAAGCATATCATCAATTGCTCTACCGTCCCATATTCAATCGCGGAATGAGTTTTTCCCATTCCGCGTGGATAGCCTTAATTGAAAATGTATTTCCAAGCCCCATTGCTTCAAAGCTTTTCAATTTTGCCGAATCCAACTTTTTTTCAATCGGGCCATCTTTTCTTTGATTTCAGCTGATTTTTCACGATAATTCGCAACGATTCGCTGCGGTTCTTTCAATGGGATTCTCGGATTCGGCAATGATTCAACCTCTTTATTGAAAGATAGATAGTGCTCATGATGGGCGTTTAATTTAAATGAATGATCCGTATTCTCCATTCCCTTGCTATTGCTAGCTTTTGAATGCGTTTTATGATAATTTTTTTATGACCATAAGTGAGAGAAAACGAAAGAATGCGGGGGATTCCATGAGAAAAAGAAGATTAGGATCAAGCGCTTTTGAAATTTCTGAACTTAGTTTAGGATGCATGTCTCTGCCGACATCAGTGGACGAGGCAAGACCAGTGATTGAAGCCGCCCTTGAGCACGGCATCAATTATTTTGATACGGCAGATCTTTATGATAAAGGCGTCAATGAAGAAGTTGTCGGGGAATGTTTAAAACCTTACCGCGATCAAGTCTACATCGCCACAAAAGTGGGAAACCGCTGGAATGAAATGGGTGACGGCTGGTACTGGGATGCCTCAAAAGAGCATATCGAAGAAGGCATCAAAGACAGCCTCCGCCGATTAAAAACCGATTATATCGATTTATATCAACTTCATGGGGGCACCATTGACGATCCGTGGGACGACATCATTGAAACCTTTGAAAAATTAAAACAAGAAGGCCTCATCCGCGAATACGGCATTTCCTCCATTCGTCCAAATGTGTTTCAGCCGTTTTTTGAAAAAAGCAACGGAATTTCAAATATGATGCAATACAGTATTTTCGACCGCCGTCCGGAAGAATTTTTCCCGTTTTTTGAAGAAAAGAAAGTTTCGGTTGTCACAAGAGGCTCTATCGCACAAGGATTATTGACGAATGAATGGAAAAGACGGGTGGAAAAAATCAACTCCTATTTAAACTATTCTAAAGAGGAGCTCGTTTCAATTTTAGAAAAAATCGAAAAGGAATTCGGCTCCGTCCATAAAGCTGCTATCGCCTTCAATTTAAGCCAGCCTGCTGTTGCATCTATTGTCGTTGGAGCGAGAACAAAGGAACAGCTGCTGACAAATATTAAGGCTTATGAGGAAGCACAAACTATTCAAGGCCTTTCTTTCATACAAACCATTACTAAACAAAATATTTACACCGATCACCGATGAAAAAATATTTGTTTTTTGTAATCATCGCGCTCCTTGTTTTATATTATTTATCTAGCATGCCTTATGAACAGCAGACGATTGTTCCAGAATTGAGGGAAATCCTTCACGACCAGCCCTTTTATGACGTGTTAAGCAAAATTGAAGTGAACTACTGGGGTCGGACGATATCCATTGAAACAAGAGGCTACTACTATTTTGTTGAATTTTTAATTCGCAAAGCGATGCATTTTTTAGGTTACGGAATGGTTGCCGCACTCTTGTATTTGCTATTTAGGAAATTGCGATGGAGTTTTTCTGCGGTTATTTCTTGCGTTTGTACGTTTTTCATTGCTATGTTAGATGAATACAATCAAACCCTCGTTGAAGGACGGACAGGTGTTTTTCAAGATGTATTGCTCGACACTGCAGGAGCAATCACCTTCCTTCTTTTTATCAAATGCTATTTTTTTATTCGAGATTCCTTCATTCGAAAGAATCATTAATATAAGCCTCCAGAGTGTTCTGGAGGTTTTTTTTGCTTGAATTGAATTTTCTAAATTATTTTAAAATATTTTTGTGGTAATAAAAATTTTGGTTCCTTCAGAAAAATTCTACTTATATTATTCTTTTTATGCAAAATAATACCTTTATATTGAAATAAAAATAGTTTACTGATAAAATCTTGGAGTTGTTATCAAGAAAAATGATATTTTTGTTTAATAATAATGATAACTGGATGCAAGGCGGATTCATTCTTCTTGCATTCTAGTTTCTGGGGGCTACAAAATGGAACAGAAAGAATTAAAAAGAGATTTAAAGAATCGGCATGTTCAATTAATTGCCATCGGGGGAACCATTGGAACCGGATTGTTTTTAGGGTCCGGTGCCTCCATTTCCAAGGCCGGGCCATCCATTCTATTGGTCTATTTAATAGTGGGGACGGCTGTTTTTTTTGTGATGCGTTCCCTCGGCGAACTGCTGCTTTCCAATTCCGGCTATCAATCTTTCACCGATTTTGCCACAGACTATATCGGTCCTTGGGCAGGCTATGTTACAGGCTGGACGTATTGGTTTTGCTGGATTATGACGGCCATGGCTGATGTTATAGCAGTAGGTGTATATGTCCGCTATTGGTTTGACATTCCGCAATGGATTCCATCGCTCATTGCCATTATCCTCTTGCTTTTATTAAATCTATTAACAGTAAAACTGTTTGGTGAACTGGAATTTTGGTTTGCTTTAATCAAAGTCATTACCATCCTTGCTTTAATCGCTATCGGCCTTTTCATGCTCGTTATCGGTTTTGAAACGGATAACGGCGTTGTGTCATTAAGCAACATTTGGAATTACGGCGGATGGTTTCCAAATGGCCTAACTGGGTTTTTGTTTGCTTTCCAAATGGTCGTTTTTGCTTTTGTAGGGGTTGAACTGGTGGGAGTGGCTGCTGCGGAAACTTCCAATCCAGAGAAAAATATTCCTTCAGCCATTAATAAAATTCCCCTTCGAATTTTACTGTTTTATGTAGGCGCCATTTTCGTTATTTTATGCATTACCCCTTGGACAGAGTTAAGCGCAGCCAACAGTCCGTTTGTACAAGTATTTTCGTTGGCTGGAATTCCGGTTGCGAGCGGCATCATCAATTTTGTTGTATTGACATCTGCAGCCTCTGCCGGAAACAGCGGTTTATTCTCCACAAGCCGGATGATGTACAATTTGAGCAAGAACAAACAAGGTCCTAAAATTCTTTCCACTTTAAATAAAAACTTTGTTCCAGGCAATGCCTTGATTGTGTCCTCCATTGTTCTTTCCATCGGAGCATTCTTAAGCTATATCATTCCGGAAACTGCTTTTAGTGTTGTGACAACCATCAGCGCCATCTGTTTTATTTGGGTGTGGAGCATTATTTTAATTTCACACATACTTTATATGAAGAAACACCCTGATTTGCATCAAAAATCCAAGTTTAAAGCACCCTTTGCACCGTTCATCAACTATGTTATTCTCGCATTCTTTGCTACGGTGTTAATCATTATGCTGATTTCTGAAGAAACGAGAACAGCCGTGATTTTTACACCTATCTGGTTTATCCTGCTGTTTATTACATACGCCCTTTTCAAAAACCATTAATGGGATGGGCGTGTTTTTTGCATTCCAAGACAATAGGGCGAACCCCTTTATGATGTTCCTTTTCCAAAAAGAAAAAGAGCGAATGGGAAACTATTCCTTCGCTCTTTTTCATTATTAATATTTGGATCCCAGATTTCCATACTTTTCAAGCAATTCTTCAAAACTCATATTTTTCTCCCGCTGTTTTCTTTCAAATTCAAGGCGCGCTTGCCGCTCTTCCTCTTTTTTTCTTTCTTCTTCAAGCAATTCTTTTTTTGCGGCTTTTAATTTTTCCAATAGTTCTTGATTCAGCTGATCTTGAAGGGTGATTCTTTCATGGTTTCCAACGTTTTTTGGAGATGATGATTGTTTTTTCTTTTTTGCCATTTTGTTCACCTGCTTTAGTTTTACCTTTATCGTTGAACGACGGTTGCTACTCCCTGTCCTCCGCCGATGCAAAGAGTGGCAAGCCCTAGTTTCGCATCGCGTCTTTTCATTTCATGAAGAAGCGTCACTAAAATGCGCGCACCGCTAGCACCGATTGGATGACCAAGGGCAATGGCACCACCGTTTACATTTAGTTTATCAGCATCAAAGTGAAGTTCGCGATCCACAGCTATCGATTGGGCGGCAAAGGCTTCATTGGCTTCAATTAAATCGATTTGATCTAAAGATACATCCGCCTTTTTCAAAGCTTTGCGAACCGCTTCTGCTGGCCCGATTCCCATAATAGCAGGGTCAACCCCAACAGCTGCATTGGAAACGATGGAAGCTAGAGGCGGTATTCCAAGTTCTTCCGCTTTTTTCTTGGACATGACCACTACAGCTGCTGCTCCGTCGTTAATGCCGGAAGCGTTTCCAGCAGTGACCGTGCCATCTTTTTTGAAGGCTGGACGCAGTGCAGATAGTTTCTCCACCGTTGTGCCAGGACGCACGAATTCATCTGTATCAAAAATGATGGGCTCCCCTTTTCGTTGTGGGATTTCTACAGGTACGATTTCCTCTTTAAATTTTCCTTCTTCAATGGCTTTTGCCGCACGAGCTTGTGAACGGGCTGCGAACTCATCTTGTTCCTCGCGCGTAATATGATATTGAGAAGCTAAATTTTCTGCGGTGATGCCCATATGGCAATCATTGAACGCACACCAGAGGCCGTCATGAATCATGCTGTCCACCAGGTTTTGGTCGCCCATTTTAAATCCAGTGCGGGCATTTTTTAATAAATATGGCGCTTGGCTCATATTTTCAAAACCGCCAGCTACCACAATATCCGCATCCCCCACTGCAATGGCTTGTGCGGCAAGATGCACGGATTTCAGACCAGAACCGCATACTTTATTAATTGTCATAGCTGGCACCGTTTCAGGAAGTCCTGCTTGAATGGCCGCTTGACGGGCAGGATTTTGACCGAGTCCTGCTTGCAGCACATTTCCCATAATCACTTCATCCACTTGATTCGGCTCAATACCCGCCCGGCGGATAGCTTCTTTAATCACAATGGAACCCAAAGTTGGTGCTGGAACATCTTTTAATGAACCTTGAAAAGAACCAATGGCAGTTCTTACTGCACTAACAATCACAACATCTTGCAACATGAACTCCTCCCCTTTATTCAGTCTACAATCACATCACGATTTTGCATAAATTGCTAACTTAGAATTATACTAATATAAAATAAACAAAACCGTGTAATTTAATTCTACCAAATGATTCGAAGAGTTTATCATAAAATTTACGATATTTTCAAACTTTTCCTACTACTACATAAAAAATGAAAAAGGAGGTGCCTTTATGAAGAAGAAAAAAAGAAAAATTCTATGGTTTTCTACCATTATTACAACCATTGCAAGCGTGCTGACGACCGTTTTCGGCTTTGCATTGACCAATCTACTCATGTATATCAAGAAAAAAGATGATGATTTTATTTTAGATAGGGAACTAAAAGCCAATCGATTCGATGAAAATTGGTTTAACAGCATTAAAAAAGATGAATTCACCATCGACTCCCCAAATGGCTACCCGATTAATGGAATCTTTTTGCAGCCTTGCCCTACAAAAAATACGGTTATTATTTGCCACGGCGTAACGGAAAATAAAATCAATTCCATCAAATATGCGAGAATGTTTGAAAGACTTGGATTTAATTCCTTTGTTTATGATCATCGAAGACACGGGGAATCCGGCGGCAAAACAACAAGCTACGGCTATTATGAGAAGTTCGACTTGGCGGCAGTTGTCAAAACCGTCCGGGCCGTCATTGGAGAAGAGGCGATTTTAGGCATCCACGGAGAATCAATGGGTGCGGCAACCATGTTATTATATGCTGGGTCCATTGGAAATCATGTAGATTTTTATATTTCCGACTGCGCTTTTTCAGATTTCGAAGAGCTTTTAAGATATATTGTGAAAAATTCCACTCGCATCTCGCCAAACATTCCCATTCAGTTAGCAGATTTCTTCCTTCGCTTCCGGGATGGATACCGTTTTAAAAATGTCGCACCCATCGAGGCAGTCAAAAATATTGAAAAACCTGTGCTTTTCATCCACAGCATTCCTGATGCGTTTATTCCGTGCAAAATGACGGAGGAAATGTACGAATTGAAGAAAGGTCCGAAACAATTAAAATTATTTGAGCGGGGAGCTCACGCCCAATCCTTCAACGAAAACCCAGTGGAATACGAAGAAACGGTTCGGGAGTTTTTGCAAGAATATGTATTAAAAGAAAGAGAGAGAATCTAAACCATTTTCCGTATATGTTCTTCATGCTGCCCTCGAAATTGTAAGAGGGCTTTTTTGATGGATTGGGTACACTAGTAAGCTGCATTTGTGAAAAATTTCACAACTTAGCAAAAATAAAAAACACTCAACCCCTTGTGCATCAAGAGATTGAGCGATTGCTATAAATGCTTCCAATACACGACATTTTATAAAAAGTAATAAATCGCTAAAAACATGAATAAGCTGCCAACCATGACAAATACATGCCATATCGCATGGTTATAAGGGATATTTTTATTTTGGTAAAAATACGTTCCAATTGTATAACTTAATCCACCGGCTAATAACACCAATACACCTTTGATGGTCAAATAATCCATGACTGGTTGAAAAACAAAAATTACTAGCCATCCCATACTGATGTAAACGAGCAGTGATGTTCTTTTAAAACGATGGACAAAAAATTGTTTTACAATAATTCCAATGACAGCTAATGCCCATTCAATCCCTACAAGCATCCCCCCGGCTGTTCCTCCAATGGCAATTAATGCGACAGGTGTATACGTTCCCGCAATTAAAAGGAAAATGGAGCTGTGATCCATTTTTTTAAGAAAAACTTTATGTTTTGGAATGGAATGGTACAGTGTGGATGCGAGGTAAAGAAGAAACATCGAGATTCCAAAAACAATGTAACTAATAAGTTCCACTTTCGTTCCTGTACTTTGGGCTTTTCCAATTAATAAAATCAATGCTGGAATTGTTAAGAGTGCGCCAATTCCATGGGTTAATGCATTCCAAAACTCTTCTTTTTTACTGTATGAACGATTCATTACAACAGACTGTGTCATCATCTTCACCTCTGTTTTTATTATGTGAGTATAACGTTATTTCAAACAGAGTAAGATGTAATGAAAATTACGTGATAAATGTAATATCCAACCAATTCAGTCACGTTTTCTGCCAAACTGAATTCTATGAGAATGAATCCCAAATGCCTGAGCCTTGTAGACATAAAAATGGCACCTCCATCAAACTAATTGGAGATGCCTATTTCCATCTATCATTCATTTCGATTAATTTGTCTCAACTGTTTACTTAGTTCATTCATCTCATTAATTAATGAATTAATGGATGCAATTAATTCATGTTCATTTTCTAAAGTGGAAGTAATTTCTTCCGTAGAGGCTGCATTTTCTTCAGAAATGGCGGATACGTTTTGGATTTGCTCTTGAATCGTAAGGAATTTATTTTTTGTCTCCATGATTTCTGACATTCCCAGCGATAAACCTTTATAGATGCTTGAATATGTATTTTTTATTTCTTCAAAGTATAATAAAATGTCTTTCAATAATTTTGTTCCTTGGTTGATGGCATTTTCGCCTTCTGTTGATTTTTCTTGCACCATTTGGAACTTATTGTACAACTCTTCAGTCACCGATTGAATGTTTGATGTGATTTGGCTGCTTTGTTCAGCGAGTTTTCTTACTTCATCGGCTACAACAGCAAATCCTTTGCCGTGTTCGCCGGCACGGGCAGATTCAATCGCTGCATTCAGTGCAAGTAAATTGGTTTGGTCCGCAATTTCTTTAATGCTGCCTAGCAGAGTATTGACTCTTTCTAAACTGCCATACAAATCTGAAACCGTTAAGTTCGTATTGCTGATGGTCGTTCCAACCGTATCCATATAGTTCGTAACTTGTGTGATTTTTTTCCATCCTTCTTGAACTTTTTCATTCATACTTTCAGATTGATTTACAACCTCTTCAGTCACGTTCACTGTATGATTCATTGTTTCTAATGATTGCGCCATAGAATCGTTAATGATCATTACACTATTTGTTTCTTCTTGAATACCGGAAGCCATTTGTTCCACAGATTTTACAATATCTTTGCTAGAATCATAAAGCATTCCTATTTCCCTATTAAATTTCGTAATATGTTCATCCAACTGATCAGAGATTTTCTCCATGGATTGGAATGCGGAAGATAACTTTTCAACCAGTTCCTGTGATTTAAATTCTTTTTGGGTAGATTCTTCGATTAATTCTCTGCCCCATTTAGTCAGCAAATACAATATGATGATGATGGCATTCAACACAAAGAAGACGGTTACAAATCCTTTCACCGTGCTATCTAACCCCAAAAATTTTTCAGGCAATAAGAAAAAGAACAGAAGATATATACTATCTAAAGCAATTCCTAAAGATAAAATGAGTTCTTTTTTAAAATAAAGTGCCACCATTGCAACGGAGAGTAAAATAATATAGTGCTTATTTAAAGCAAATATATCCACAATGAAAAGCGCAATGGTCACTAACCCTGGCAAAAATGAAATAATAAAGCCTTTTAAATATGTATTGATGGGCAAAAAATATGTGGAACAAGATAAAATGATGACAAATAGACTTGCACCAAGAATAGGCGCACTTTCCCCAAATCCTCTTGCATAAACAATCGGTATACAAATTAATAAAATTAAAATAGCTGTGATAGCAATATTGACTTTATGAACCCTATTTGTATTGTAATAATCCTGGTTCATTTGATTAAACTCCCTTCTAAACAACTCCTCTATTTTTGGCTGTTTTTTTAAATACCCCCTTGCTCCTTTTCCCTCCTTTTTATACAAATTTTTATATCCATGATTAAAACAAAATTTTACAAACACTTCCAAATAATACTTTCTTTTCAATGAAGTACTATTCGAAAAATTTTCTAAAAAAAATATACAACAAAAATTCTATTTCGATGACTATTTTCAGGTGAATTTACTAATATTCTGCATATTCGACATAAAATAATGTTTTTTTGAGAATCTTACCCATCGCAAAAACTAGAAAACTTTATCAATAAAATTAAATTCATAAGTAATAAACCAACCAAATGAAGCGAAACGGACATCCTATTTTTGAGTAAAAGTACAGAATATCAATAAAGCGTTAAATCCCTTAACATACAAAGGATTTAGCGCTTTTTAAAAGCATTTTGCAGCATTTTTTCACAATTTCTTAGTTATCTTTCAGGAAAAGATTAAATAATCCTTCTCTACGGGGTTTTCTTTTTTCCAATTTTATACTATAATACTTTTACGATTCAACGCTTTAAACGACTAAAATATACTATTCTTATTTTATTAGAATATTTGAAAGAATCATTATCAGAAAAATTAGCAAATTAGAAAGAGGCGGAAAAGTATGAAAGATTTTTTTAGTAAACTTTTAAATGGAATGAGTATCGCTATTGTTTGTGCACTGATTCCTAATGCTCTATTAGGTGAAATCTTAAAACTGCTGATTCCGCATATGCCAGCTCTTCAGCATCTATATGATGCCACTTCCATTGTGATGAGTATGCTGCCGGTTTTAGTCGGTATTTTAGTGGGAATGCAGTTTAAACTGACTCAGATTCAATGTGCCAGCGTGGGGCTTGCAACGGTGATCGGCAGCGGAGTGATTAGTAAAACTGCTGACGGAATCTTTACCATTGGCGGGATTGGCGTTGTTATTAATGCCGGTATTACAGCTGCTCTAGCGGTATTGTTTGTCCGCTTAATCGGTACAGGATTAAAAGAATATTCTATTTTATTAATTCCTATGTTAACAGTAACCATTCCTGGAATGATTGGATTTATCATTTTGCCTTATGTCCAAAAAGGCGCCAATTTAGTTGGGGATGGGGTGGCTTATTTAACAAATTTACAACCTGTTGTAATGGGCGCATTGATCGCAGTTGCTTTTGGAATTATTATCCTTTCGCCAATTTCGACAGTGGGAGTTGCAACGGTTATTATGCTTTCAGGAATTGGGGCTGGAGCTGCAAACTTAGGCGTTGTGGCTGTTGGAATGGGTCTATGTATTGCAAGCTATAAAGCCAATTCCCTTGGCACTGCATTAGCCCATGTTTTAGGTTCACCAAAAATACAAATGCGCAATTTCTTCATGAAACCGGTCATAGCCGTACCAATGCTAATTACCGCAGCCATTCTCGGAGGGCTTGCCGGAATTCTGAATGTACAAGGTACACCTTATAGCGCAGGATTTGGGTTATCCGGATTAGTCGGTCCTTTAAACTATATTAATCTAGCAGATGGCGGATGGACTTTGACGAATATTTCCATCATGTTGGCAATGTTTTTAATCTTGCCGTTAATTTTAAATCTATATTTTATCTTTTTATTTAATAAGAAATTAAAGTTGATTAAAGAAGAAGATTATAAATTGGATTTTGAATGATTTGACTTTATCTATTTAAAGTAAAAAGGTCTTCTGCAATGGGGCTGCAATACCCGATTGCCGGAAGACCTTTTCTGACATATTCACCAAAGTCAAAAGATTGATCGGCCAAATATTGATGCAAATTCGTTATAGAGACGTGTGCTGAAATAACTTCAACTAATCTGTCGACGTTTGCCACATCTATAGAAGAACAAGTCGCTATCATGAATGAAATTAATCATGTTGCCACAAACCTAACGAACAATACCATTACTTTAGCAGAAGAAGCGAAAAAATTTCGTAAAAAAAGTAGTTCCGCTTGTCAGAAGGTCACGGCAGAAACAGTTTGAAGATTAGTTTGAATCCATTAAGAAATGTTTTTAGAGTAATAGATAATTTATTGCTAAAAAATTTTTATTGGTATATTTTTGTAAAAAAGGAAACTGAGTAGAAAGTTTTGGGAAAATGAATGGATTGAAAATTTTTAAATCATTCTTGCTTTCAATGTGGTTGTAATTTCTTCATACAGCTTCATTACAAAAGATTTTTCCTATAGTTCTTTAACCTCATTACTACTTGGAATTTTTATAGCAACAATAGGAATAGAAGAATTAAGAAATAAAGAAAAAAATCCTTGGGGTCTATTTTATATTTTTGTATCTTTATTAGTTATTGTTATGGCTATATTTAGTTTTTAACTAATTTTCAAGAAAGTTCATTAACTCCAACTTCTTCCTAGTTTAAGTCGTTCTACTCAATAAAAATGGGAGGCATCAAAATGATTAGAAATTTCTTCGTATATGGTACACTCATGACAGGTTGCTCCAATCATCATGTAATCCCCCCAAATTCCATTGAAAAGATACAAAAAGCTACTATTGAGAATGTAGAATTATATTCGCATATTTGCGGCGAGTATCCTTGTATGGTTGAAGGAAATTCAAAAGTATTCGGGGAAGTCATTACTATTAAAGAAAGTCATTTTAAAAAGGCTCAACAAGCGATGGATTTACTGGAAGATTACGACGAGAATGCTCCAAAACACAAAAACCTTTATAACCGTGAAATCAAAAATGTTATTTTGGAAACTGGCGAAATCATTCAAGCTTATGTTTATATGTACAATTCCAAACTTAAAGGGTTAGGAAAGCGAATCTCTGAAGGAAATTGGAAAACATGGGTGGATCAAAAATGACGGACCAATTCTTTAAGTCCAAACCTGCTATTTTTAAAGGAAAGATTCGTTTATGAAGGAAATTATAGAGAGAAAAATACAGTATGATACGAAAATAGTAGAGCATAAATGTCATTTATTGAGTTTTCAAAATCGCCGCATCGTTTTATTTCATCTAATAGAAGAACCTTTTACAATGACAGTGAACGATTTGAACATTACTATTCCAATAGGAAGTTATACTATTGCTTATTATTGGTTAGACCGCCCCTATAACTTGTATTTTTGGAGAGATCAAGAAGGAAATTACTTGGCTTCGTATTTTAACATTGTAAAGAGTACAAAATTTGAAGACAATATAGTGACCTTTGAAGATTTAATTATTGATGTACTGGTCCTTCCCAATGGAAAGTACTTTATTTTGGATGAAGATGAATTGCCTAACACCTTGGAAACCTTTGAGAATGGTTTTGCGAAACATGCTTTAGAAAAATTACTAAGATCCATCCATGATATACTTGGGCAAACCATTTTAGAATCCCAAGGCATTTATAACCATAAACGATTTATTCCACTTCTGGATAAGGGCATTAAGGCTTTTTAACTTTCCAACTGTCCCAATACGAGATAAATTCAAATCTGTGGACGAAAATGCAAACCGCCAGCCCGACAAGCAGACTGGCACTTTAATCATTGGAAAGATTTGCTGTAAACCGATTTTATTTTAACCGAACAGAGGCATTCCTAACCGATTTTTTCTTCACAGGCGCAACCACGATGCCTGTTGATTCTTCAAAATCGTATAAACTCGTAGGTAAATCCGTAAAGCGCTCCAATTCATTATAGGCAGGAATACCGTGGTAGGTCATATCCAATCCTTCTTCTTCCTCGCGTTCACTGGCTCTAAGATGGACCGTACCCTCACATATCTTCGCAATAACTGCACCGCCAATTAGACCCCATACAACAGCAACAATAGCACCCAATAATTGTACTGTTAGGAGAGAAGCTTCACCGGTTGTAAAAAGCCCTTGAGAAGTATCGAACAATCCAACGGCAATCGTTCCAAATACTCCGTTAAAACCGTGAACAGCTACCGCTCCCACAGGGTCATCCACTTTTAAAGAATCAACGAACAAAGTTGCATAAATGACAATGATTCCACTGATTCCTCCGATGATGATGGCACTAAAGTGGGAAACATAGGCGCATCCGGCGGTAATAGCGACCAAACTTGCCAAAACACCGTTTATTGTCATACTCGGGTCTGCTTTTCCAAATTTTTTCATGGTCATCAAAAGTGCAGCAGTACCTCCACTAGCTCCTGCAAGAATCGTATTTAGTGCAATAGAGGCAAGCGCTGTATTGGATGCATCTAATGTGCTTCCTGCATTGAACGCAAACCAGCCAAACCATAAAACAAAAGCACCTGCTGAAGCTAAAGGAATATTGCTTGGGGCAAAAACGTTCGCACTGCCATCGGAATTAAATCTTCCTTTTCTTGGCCCCAGTTTTTTCGCGATTGCAAAAGCAATAAATCCCCCAACCGCATGAATGGCAGCAGAGCCTGCAAAATCCTTCATGCCCATTTTCGCCAGCCACCCATCGCTATTCCAAATCCAATGGCCACTTATAGGATAGATAATCATGCATATAAGTGCGACTGCTACAATATAAGCTTTAAAGTTCATCCGTTCCGCTACGGCTCCTGAAACGATGGAGACACTTGCAACGGCAAATCCCATTTGAAAAAGTACAAAAGCCGCACTAGGCAATGCCATCGATAAGGAGATGTTTTCAGGATTGGCAAATAAACTTGTCCCAATAAATCCAAAAGCATCTTTTCCAAACATAATGCCAAAACCAACTAACCAAAATGCGAGAATACCTACCGTCAAATCAACAAAAATCTTCATCGTGACATTCACGGCATTTTTTGTTCGCACTAAACCGGCTTCCAGTAAACTGAATCCACCTTCCATGAATAAAACCATTGCGGCACTAATCACAACCCATATGGTATTTAAATAAATCAGCTCCATGCTATTCACCTCTATTATTTGCTAAATCATCAATGCTCAAATCTATCTCGCCAGTCTTAATGTTATAGGCTTCCAGTATGGGGTACACATAAATTTTTCCATCCCCATCTTCACCGGTTTGACTGGATGTAATAATGGTTTCAATCGTTTGCTTGACCATATAATCGGAAAGGACAATTTCCAATTTGATTTTTGGGTGAAGAGTGACTTTATAATTTCTCCCCCGATATACTCCTTGGGTGTCGATTTGTTTTCCCCGTCCAACAATCTGAGATACCGAGAAGCCAGTAATACCAATTTTTTTTAACTCTTTAATCGTATCCGTAAGCTTTTCTGGTCGAATAATTGCTTCAATTTTTTTCATGAGGTAGCCTCCTGAATATTTCGAATTTTCTATTGTTCTAATATAGTATATTTTTATATCATTTCCAATCTCATTTTTAGATAATATCTATATAAACGAAATATTTAATACTATTATTTGCGATAGTTTTATTACTTTTTAGCAGATTTTGATATAATTCATTAACTTTTTATATATGATGTTGATGCAATTCCTTTTTCTCCTGTGAACTAAGTTTTAAAAAGCAATTCCACTATGATTTCATTTCTACTCTCCGCAAAATATAGTTTAAATTTTTCTACTTTTTTGATTATTTTATATTTATTATTTTTAAAAAATCATTCTAAATTATATTGACGTTTTAAATGAATACTGCTATTATTCTTCTTAACTTTTTAATAGAACAAAAAAACCTTGTATAAATTCAAGAATATGGCTTGAATGTTTCTACCAGCTACCTTAAATAGCTTGTCTACAAGGAATGAAAACATATTAATGAAATTAATCGTTTTTTATTCCTTTTGTAGAGAAACTTTGGCCTCATTGCTGCCAAAGTTTTTTTGTGTGAAATAACTAAATTTTTCCTATGAATTTATACAAACAGGAGAGTACAACATGAGAAATTTTTTTCATTTTGCAGAACGAAATACTTCCTATAAGCAGGAAACATTAGCAGGGATTACGACATTCTTATCTATTGCCTATATTTTAATTGTAAATCCTCTTATTTTGAGCCAGTCCGGCATGGATCAAGGAGCTGTTTTCACCGCAACAGCTCTTACAGCAATCATCGGCACACTGATTATGGGGCTAGTAGCCAACTTTCCAATCGCCATTGCTCCAAGTATGGGTCTAAATTCATTTTTCACCTTTTCCGTATGTATCGGCATGGGCATCGACTGGCAAGTGACGCTCACCGGGGTTTTCGTTGCAAGCATCATTTTTACTTTGTTAAGTTTAATGAAAGTACGGGAAAAAATTATTAATATTATTCCAATCGATTTAAAATACGCCATCGCTTCAGGAATCGGATTCTTTATCACCTTTATTGGTTTGAAAAATGGCGGCATTATCGTAGGCAATGAGGATACATTTGTTTCGATTGGCGATCTCACTTCACCGATGACACTCCTCGCCATTGTGGGACTAATTCTCACCATCATTATGTTAGTCCGAGGAATAAACGGCGGAATCTTTTACGGAATGTGCATCACGACGGTTATTGGCATGATTTTCGGATTAATTGAAGTTCCGGAAGCTATCATTGGAAGCATCCCAAGTATTGAACCTACTTTCGGCGTAGTATTTCTTCACTTGGATGAAATTTTTACACCAGAAATGCTTACTGTCATCTTTACCTTTTTAATCGTTGCTTTCTTTGATACAGCCGGTGCATTAATTGGATTGACAAGCCAAGCTGGGATGGCCAAAGACGGCAAGATTCCAAATATCGGAAAAGGACTACTTGCCGATTCCCTCGCTGGTGTGATTGGAGCTATCTTAGGTACATCAACGCCTGCGACAAGTGTTGAATCTTCAGCTGGCATTGCGGTTGGAGGAAAAACAGGCTTTACCGCTATTGTTATTGCAGCTTGTTTCTTAGTAGCATTATTCTTCTCTCCTCTTGTAAATGTCATTTCTGTGGAAGTAACATCTGCCGCCTTGATTATTGTCGGTGCTTTAATGGCGATGGAAATACGCAAAATCAACTGGACAAAATTAGAAATTGTCATCCCTTCTTTTTTAACAATCATTATGATGCCACTAACGTCCAGCGTCGCCATTGGGATTGGATTGGGATTCATTCTGTACCCTATTTGTTTACTTGCTCAAAGGCGTTTTAAAGAAATTCATCCGATTATGTATGTGCTTTGCCTTTTATTTATTTTGTATTTTGCCTTTATTATCTAAATGGCTGCTTAGAAAGGTATGCTTTCTATGCAGCCTTTCTTTGTGCAGTTAAATTGGCGATTAAGTTCTTCACTTTGGCGATTATCTTCCTCAATGTGGCGATTATCTCCTGAAAGTTGGCGATTATCTTCCTTCTGTATGGGAAAAATTTTTCCTTTGGCTATTAAGTTCTTCACTTTGGCGATTATTTTCCTCAATGTGGCGATTATCTCCTGAAAGTTGGCGATTATCTTCCTTCTGTATGGGAAAAATTTTTCCTTTGGCGATTACGTTCTTCACTTTGGCGATTATTTTCCCCAATGTGGCGATTATCTCCCACTAGTTGGCGATTATTTCTCTTCTGAAAGAGAAAAATTCTTCGATCGGCGATAAAGTTTGGCATTTTGACGTGCTCATTGCAAACATGCAGGTTCCATAATAAAAAATAAAAAGGTTATCCTCCTTCAGAATAAATTCCGATGCAGGACAACCTTTTAGGATTATTTTTGTTTTTCTTGAATTTTATTTAATTGGGCCATCATTTGACGAACTTGTTTTTCAGATGGTTTTCGGCCCATTTGTGCCATCATTACACGAATCATTTGTTCATTGATTGGCGGATTTTCTTTCAAATATTTCATCATGGATTGACGAGCTAGGTAAAATCCTATTGCCACGCCAGCAACTAGTGCCACAATAATTAATAATATTGCTAGCCAAGTACTCAAAAATATAACCTCCTTCACATTTTATACCGCGAAAACTCTCCACGTTGGATTATACACTATTCATACTATGGATTCTAGCTTTTCCCTTGTATTTCTAAACGAAACCACCATACGTACCTTATGTATTGTAACCAAAATTTTTCATAAGCGAAAGATATTTTAATCAAATAATAAGCAAAAAATCCGAACTTATTTGAAATTCTCTCTTCAAGAGTTTCAAATATTGTTCGGATTCATAATTAAAATTATCCATTCACTTGGTTTATTTAGAATTATCAGAAATCCATTGTTCTATATAAGGATATTGTTCAGCCACTGCTCGCTTGCCGGTGATGACTGAAACATGTCCGGCACTCACTATGTGCAAGGTTTTGTTTTTGCTGGAGACTTTCTCATTTAATGGTTTTATTTGCTGCGGCAATACAATATTGTCGCGGGTTGCCACAATATTTAATAAATTTGCCGTAATGTTTGACAACAATACACGCTCGCCGCGGATTTCTAATTCATCGTTTATCAATTTATTTTCTTGGTAAAAATCACGTATCCATTGGCGATATGCCTCACCAGGGAAAGGCACACCATCGTTCAACCACTTTTGCATCAGCTTCCAATTAAGAATTTTTTCTTCATTGTCAACATTTGATGCGATATTGACATAGACACCTACAGTATTTGAAAGTGGATTTAATAATTTATTGCCAAAATCAATGAATTCAAAAGGCACATTTCCGAATGTCTCAACAATATGATCTAATTTGAAGTAACGTTTATCCAGCCAATTAGTATAAAGGCCGGCATCTTGGAAATCGATTGGACTTGTCAGCAAAATTAGATTTCGGATTGGCAGCTTTTTTTGATAAAGGGCTGTAAAGATAGCCGTCATCGTTCCGCCCATGCAGTATCCAAACATCGTGATTTCTTTAGCGCCGGAATGTTTCAGCACTTTTCTTGCTGCCCGTGGAATATAATCAACAATATAATCTTCCAATTTCATATGGCGGTCTTCAAAACCTGCCGTCCCCCAATCCAAGAGATACACATCATGTCCGCGGTCTGTTAAATATTCGATGAAACTATTTCCAGGATATAAATCTAAAATATAAGGTTTATTAATCAGTGCATAAATCATTAAAATAGGCACTTTATTCGTTTTTTCTTTATACGGTCGATAACGGTAAAGTTTGGCTTTATTTTTCGTCCAAATTACTTCTTTTGGCGTTTGGCCCACTTGCGGATCCGGATCCGTAAATAATACTTCGTTTAAGCGTTTCAGCTTTTCAATGGTATCGTTTTTTGGCAAACTTTCAATCCAATCTTTAATTGGTGTTGCATCAAGAGTAACCACAAAATCCCTCCTAAAAAATTACATATAGAGGCCGCCGTTTACCGCAATGACTTGACCTGTTACATAGTCTGCCTGAATCAAATACAATACAGCTTGAGCTACTTCGCCCGGTTCCCCTAATCGTTTCATTGGAACTTTCGAAACAATATTATTCAATACTTCTTCCGGCATCGCAGCTACCATTTCTGTGCCAATGTAACCTGGGCACACAGCATTTACGGTAATTCCTTTCGATGCTGTTTCCAATGCGAGAGACTTTGTAAATCCTAAAATGCCTGCTTTCGTTGCCGCATAATTGGTTTGACCAAAAGCGCCCGCTTGGCCAACAATGGAACTAATGCTTACAATACGCCCATAATTTTGTGCCAACATATGTTCAATCACTGCTTTTGTTGTGTTAAACACACCATTTAAATTAACGTTAATAACTGTATCCCATTCTTCTTTTGTCATTTTTCTAAAGGTGCGGTCTTTTGTAATGCCTGCATTGTTGATTAAAATATCAATTTTGCCGAAGTTTTCAATCACTTCTAATGCCAATCTCTCTGCATCTTCGTAAACCGATACATCCACATGGAGCGCATGGAATTTTCCTCCTTCTTCCTCAATGGTTTTGGCCACATCTTGTATATGCTTTGGACTATTATGATAAGTGCCAACAACGGTTGCACCATTTCTCGCCAACACTTTTGCAATTTCCGCCCCGATGCCTCGGGATGCCCCCGTCACAATGGCCACCTTTCCTTCCAATGGTTTTAACGCATTTACTTTTCCCACTTCAAATACTGTAGTTGTCATAAAACAGTCTTCCTTTCTTCAATTATTTTAGTATTTTTATAAACATTATTTTGAAACTGTTTTATTCCCTGCAGCCGCTATGGAAGTCTTTGATTCTTCAGCCGCTTCCAATGTTTGGTTTAGTAATTCAATCACTTTGTCCAATTTCTTTTCTAAAGAAGAAACAGATTTTCTTAAGTTTTCAATTTCCTTTATAATCCGATCGCGCTGGGCATCAAACTCGTCTTCCAGCTGATCAATTTTAGAGTCTACATTGATGATTAAAGAGGCGACATTGGCAATTTCATCGCGGGTAGGAAGATTCGCTTGCTTTAAGTAGCTCTCTGTCAATTTGTTGACCAATTCTTGATATTGCACATATTGGCTTTGAATTTGTCCTAAACTTTCAGCAAAAATTTTTTTCTCAAGGGTTTCTTGCAGTGTATTGTTCCAAATGTTTTCAGTTTTGTTATAAATTTCTTTCCAAAGGGTAAAAACGTCAAAGGATGATTGGACCAATGAGAATCATCTCCTCTACTAATCTTTCAATCTAAAAAGCAGCATATTTCAATATATTATTTATGCCAATTTTTTATTCATTATGAGCAGTTTTCAAATTAATGAAATTTTTGGATAAAATTTTAAAAAAATTCTAACAAAACAATTGACAAGTTCTACACATATATGTAAATTACATATATAAGTAATAGCAAAAGGCGGTGTAAACATATTGGTATCAAAAGAGGAAAAAAAGAAGCCGACAAGTCCAAGCATCGGTGCTCCGAAAAATTTTTTAATTCCCCTCATGCTGCTGCATCTAAGGGAATTTCATACTCATGGATATGAACTAATGGAAAAACTGACGAAATTCGGTATTGAATCTTTAGATCACGGAAATTTTTATCGCCTTCTCAGACAATTGGAAAAAGAAAATTTAGTGACTTCTGTTTGGGATACAAGTTCTGGTGGCCCTGCAAAACGCATTTACTCCATCACAGAAGCTGGAGAAAAATATTTGGATATGTGGGCCCATTCATTAAGTGAATATCAAAAACTGTTAAATCAATTTTTCAATTTATATAATCCATTCTTTTCAGCAAATACGACCAATTCGAAGCAAAAAGACGAAGCAGCTCCTAAATCAGCATCTACACGAACAAACTCAGCCTCATCTAAAGCAAAATCTCAAGCAGCCACATCAAAGTCTAAATCCACTCGCAAAACAAAACAATCAAAGTCAAAAGAATAACTTCCTCATTTTGGATGTATGCATTGCCCAATGCATTCATTATAAATTTAAATTTTTTGTTCAATTAAAGGAGGAAATCAACCAATGGCAAAAGAGCAAATTGCAAAAGGTGTAGATTTAGTATGGGATAGCTGGATTAATAGCTTAAAAACCATCGAAAAAGTACAAGAAGATTTCGAAAAAAGAGCACTTCAAGCATTTAATGTCCAAAAAGAATTCATTGAGTCTTCCGTAAGTGCACTCAATGCAATTGAAGAAGAAGCAAAAAAAGCTTCAAAAGAATGGCAAGAAAGACTTGAAAACAGCTTACAAAATTTGGGCAAAGAAGGCCAATTCATTGAAATATCCAAATGGCTTGAAAGCGTTCAAGAAATTACAGAAAAAGCACAAAACCTGGCTTGGAAACCAAACAATGCGCTGCTTGATTTATTTGCCAATGCTCAAAAACAAATCGAGATCACCCTTCAACAAGCCATTGAACAACAAAAACAAGAACGCATAGAAACAATCAGCAAGATTGAAGAAATCGCTAGCCAACTAAAAGAAACTCATAAAAAACTGTTAGCGGTGGCTGATTGATTCCGTTTTGCGAAACCCTAATCTTAGTTAACATATCCCCTTATATATATGATCCCCATATATCCCCAAAAACCCTGTTGTCCTTAAGCGACAACAGGGTTTTCAGTTTTCAACGATACGACGCATATTTCACCGGCTTTAACCAACCACATTCGTATTCTTCTTTATTAAACGCAAGAAATGAATCATTCATTTGGCTCAAGCATTGGAACAAATCTAAATCCAACATGCGAGAGCCTTCACAAATCGCTTCAATATAATACTCATATACTTTGATTTTAATACGCCCTTTTAATTTATGTTCAAATCCTAAATAATCACCGATCCAGTGCATATCAGGAAAACATTTTTGTAGATGTTCGTATATTTTCCCCTCAACTTTCCCTTCCATTGGTTCACATATATAACTTAATTGTTTTTTGGCAGAGGACTCTTTTTGGTCATCTATTTTTGCCACCATCTCTAGCAGCATTCTTTCCCTTCCAAAAACAAATGACTGATATTGTTTTTTTATATTAAATATTGAATATACTCGCATGTACTTGTCCTCCCTTCTGTCTTCATTATAATAGAAAGATTTCGAATTTTTTGTCAAAACTTGTCCTTGAGATAGAATTTTTTTTGTCAAAATCCGATGAAAATACTTTCGTTTCAACATTTCCAAGCGGTTTATCTACTAATTTTTTCCCTTAGCCAATAGATTGAAACCTCTCTCGGTCTCAAGACTTAGTAGAAAATACAATTCCAGGTCGTTTTGAAAAATTCTATTGGATTGTAAGATGAGCGTACAAAGACGAAAGGAGAATGAAAATGAAAAAATTACTTTTACTGCTACTTGCCATCCTTTTAGTTGGCATCGTCCTTGCAACTTTAGGGCCATTAATGGGGCTTGCCTTTGCACTTTTATTCATCTTCCTCGGAATGCACTATTATGTAAAAAGCAATTCCATTGTAAGCAAAGTGCTATGGATTTTCGTTGGCATGCTTGGCATTATGATGGCAGCGTCCAATATCCCAGCACTCGTTGGACTTGCTGCAATCATCCTCTTATATGTCATCTACAAAAAATGGAAGGATGAAGATGTTTCTTTTTCAACAAAGGAAGAAGATGATCCATTTACAAATTTTGAAAATGAATGGTCCAAAATTCAAAATAAGGAGAGATTTTAAATGATGGATTTATTGAAACGATTCCGCTATACGCTTGAAGCAGATTTGCACGCCCTCTTTGATAAAAAGGAAGAAAAAAACCCGATTGCTATGTTGAATCAATACATCCGTGAAGCTGAAAAAATGACGGAACAAACAGGGAAACTTTTAGAAAGGCAAAGAAAATTAAAAGAAGAATTGGAACAAAAATTAAAAGCCACAGGAGAAATGCTGGAGAAAAGAACAAAACAGCTGGAGTTGGCAAAAGCAAGCGGAGAAGAAGACTTAATTCTCTTTGCAGCCCAAGAAGTGGAGGTTTACAAGAGCCGCCAAAACATATTGTCTGAAAGCTTAGAACAGGCAGCCAATGAAATCATTCAATTAGAACAAAAATTTGAAATGATGAAACATAAAATTGAAGATATGAAAGTTCGACAATTGCAATTAATGGGGAAAGAAAATGTCGTTCGGGCAAATGTGAAAATGAACCGCGTATTTGATTCAAACGATATGGATTTTCAAAATCTATCAACCTACATCGATCATTTATCAAACAAAATAGAAAAAAATTATGAACATACCCAATTGGAAACGCGTTTAGCGCTGCTTGAACAAAAACAATTAAATACGTCCTCGAAGGAAACAATCGAACCATGATATAATGAAACATAAGCAGAAGGGGGCATTCCCTTCTTTATTATTATGAACTTGTCTAAAAAGGAGGGACCACTTTGAACAATTTTACGACGAAACAGTTAACAACGGGGATTCTCATCATGCTGCTGATTTTCTTTGTTGAGTTAACCTTCTTTAATAATGGTGGTGCCTTCTTTTTAATACTTGGGGCATTCTTCCTTTACCGAAGTTTCTCTAAAGGGAAAAAAATCTATTTTTGGATCGGCGCTTTATTTTTCTTCATCGCCCTATTAACGATTTGGAGTTTACGTTTATTCATCGTCTGTATATTGATTTATATTTTGTATAAAAATGCAACGAATCAACATAAAGAAACGGCCATTCAAGGGGAACACTTTGAACAGGGAATGATTCAAAAAAACGATTTGCTGCTTCCCTCTTCTATGCCGCCGATGGAACATTATAAATGGCAAGATATTCTAATTCAAAATTTTCTTGGGGATTACACTATTGATGCAACAGAAACGATTTTACCCTCCGGCACTTCGGTCATCACCATTCGCCAAGGAATTGGGAAAGTCACCATCATCTTGCCTTATGAAATCCCATTCAAACTTCAATATTCCACTCTGATTGGAGAAGCCAAATTATTGGATTATCCACCAAAGCGGTTATGGAATGAGCGAATAACTTTTGAAGACGGCAATCCTGTAAACTCTAAAAGAAAATTGGTCATTCATGTCGCCACATGGCTCGGGGATGTGGAGGTGATTCGAAAATGATATCACTTTTATTCCGCACCCTTGCGATCTCTATCATATTAATAAGCATGTTTTTCGGGGTTTTCTATTTATTATATGATGTTCCAAATGCTGCAGAGTGGAGCCCTTTATGGGAAAACACATATAATGACATGCCGCTTGGTGCCATCATTCTTTGCAGTGTGTTCCTCATCAGTTTTGTTATAAGTTTATGGTGGATGATTTCGGAAAAATCGAAGGAATTCATTACATTCAAATATGTGAAACAATTGGCAGAGCCGGAGCTTACAGTAAAAAGCAATGTATCCTTCCCTCTTCGAAAAGCATTAAAAGAAGCCAATGAATTAATCGACACACAGCGAAAAAGTTTGCAGCGGCTATCCAATGAAAAAGCGGAAGCCAACGACAAAATTATACAAGAGCGAATTATTGCAGAAAGACAAAGACTTGCAAGAGAGCTTCACGACTCCGTTTCTCAACAGCTATTTGCCGCATCGATGCTCCTTTCTTCCATCACCGAAATGGATACACCGCCAGAAAACGCCAAACAAATATTGCAGCAAATTGAGAAATTGGTGCAGCAAGCTCAATTGGAAATGCGGGCTTTGCTATTGCATCTTCGTCCAATTGCCTTAAACAATAATACCCTCGCCCAAGGGTTGAAAGATTTAATATTTGAATTAAAACAGAAGGTCAATTTTGAAATTGAATTTCAAATTGAAGAAATTCAACTTTCCAGAGCACAGGAAGACCATTTATTCCGCATTGCCCAAGAAGCATTATCAAATACTCTGCGCCATGCAAAGGCAACGGAAGTGGAAATGTTGCTCGTTAAAAGACACCATTTGGCGATTTTAAGAATTCAAGACAACGGCCGCGGATTTGATATGAATGAAGAGAAAAACTCCACTTCATACGGTTTAAAAAATATTGCTGAACGGGCTGTGGAAATCGGAGCGAACTATAAAATCGTCTCCGTTCCAGGCGAAGGAACGATTGTTGAAGTAAAAGTGCCTTTGAAGGAGGAAGAAAAATCTTCAGAGGAAGAAGTACAGGAAACGGGAGGTGCGTCTAATGATTAAAGTGTTCATTGCCGATGATCACGAAATGGTTCGCATTGGCGTCTCCACTTACCTCTCTGCTCAACCGGATATGACCGTAGTGGGAGAAGCTGCAAATGGAAAAGAAGCAGTCGAAAAAGTGATTCAGTTAAAGCCAAATATTGATATTATTTTAATGGATAATGTTATGCCGGTCATGAACGGGGCTGAAGCAACAAGGGAAATTTTAAAAAGCTGGCCAGAAGCCAAAATTATGATGGTGACAAGTTTCCTTGATGATGATAAAGTTTATCCTGCATTGAAAGCGGGAGCCATCAGCTATATTTTAAAAACGTCCAATGCCAAACAAATTGCCGATGCGATTCGAAAAACGGTTCAAGGCGAGTCGGTATTGGAGCCTGAAGTCACATCGAAAATGATTCATCGGATGCGCAATACGGGAGCCCCCCCTCTTCATGAACAATTGACTGAGCGGGAAATGGAAGTGCTGCTTCTTATTGCAAAAGGAAAATCCAATCAAGAAATTGCCGATGAACTCTTTATTGCATTGAAAACGGTGAAAACCCATGTCAGCAACATCCTTTCCAAATTGGAAGTGCAAGACCGCACTCAAGCCGTTGTTTATGCCTTTCAAAACGGGCTTGTGAAGTGATGGATTGCGTTGAGAAGAGAGAACTTTTATCATTGCGATTGCTTGAATGCTTCCTATATAATCATCTGCCCTTCTGTGTCCATCACAAAATGGCAGATTTCATTATGCTTCCAACTTTTTGCATGAATACTTGCCCATGAACAGCGCCTCCAATCTATTACGATGTACAATTGTTGAAATTGAAAAGGGGCTTGTCGGGGCGTCTGAAAAGTCATTTCAAGACGCCCCCTTTGCGGCTGTAGCTAGAGTTTCGCCGCAGATAAATTGCGGCTGTAGCTAGAGTTTTTGCCGCAGATAAATGGCGAAGAGGAGGCGCCTTTGATGTGACCACCGCAGGGAAAGTTTTTAAGAGAATATTCCTATAAGAAGTAAGGCTGTTCAGAAAGTGTTCGACTTTCTGGACAGCCTCTTTTAATCATTATAAGGATTTCACTTTATTCACAATATTTTCAACAGTAAAGCCATATTTCTCCATCACTACTTCACCTGGCGCACTTGCACCGAATGTATCAATAGCAAGCACGTCTCCTTCAGCGCCAACATACTTGTGCCAGCCTAAAGAAGATCCCATTTCGATGGCTAAACGCTTTGTCACTGCTTTAGGCAAGACAGCTTCTTTATATTCTTCAGATTGTTTTTCAAAACGATCGATGGAAGGCATGGATACAACAGATACATCGATTCCTTCTTCTCGCAATTTTGCTTGGGCTTTCACAGCCAAGGAAACTTCAGAACCTGTAGCGATTAAAATCGCATCCGGCGTTTCTTTTGTGCCAGGTGATACAACATAAGCACCTTTTGCCACGCCTTCTTTTGCCAACTCAGCTGTGTTTTCAAGCACAGGCAAGTTTTGGCGGGATAACACTAAAATAGTTGGCTGGTCTTTTGATTGAATGGCAAGCTTCCATGCTTCCTTTGATTCATTTGCATCAGCTGGACGAATCACAGAAATATTTGGCATTGCCCGGAAAGATGCTAAATGTTCGATTGGTTCATGGGTTGGGCCATCTTCACCAACAGCGATGGAATCGTGAGTAAATACATATGTTACTGGCAATCCCATCAATGCGGACAAACGAACAGCTGGGCGAACGTAGTCAGAGAATACAAAGAAGGTACCTCCAAATACTCTTAATCCGCCGTGTAACGCCATACCGTTTAATGCTGCTCCCATCGCAAATTCGCGTACGCCGAACCAAATGTTTCGTCCTTCAGGTGTCTCAGCGGAGAAATCACCGCCGCCTTTAATGGTTGTTTTGTTTGAACCAGCAAGGTCGGCACTTCCTCCGAAGAAGTAAGGAATTTTCTTCGCTAATGCATTAATTGCGTCACCGGAAGAAGAACGTGTTGCAACCGATTTGCCTGGTTCATAAGTAGGCAGCTCTGCATCAAAATCTTCTGGAAGTTCGTTATTTATAGCTTGAATGAATTGTTTTGCAAGTTCCGGATATTCTTTTTGATATTTTTCGAACATCTCGTTCCATTCAGCTTCTGCTTGCACACCATTTGCTTCAATAGCCGCTTTAAATGTTTCGTATACTTCATCTGGAATTTCAAATGGTTCATGCTTCCAGCCGTAAAATTCTTTTGTTAACTTCAATTCATCCGCTCCAAGGGGCGCCCCGTGAACATCAGATTTGCCTGATTTATTTGGAGAACCATAGCCGATAATCGTTTTTACTTCAATTAATGTAGGTTTACCCTTTGATTCTTTTGCTTTTTGAATGGCTTCATTAATAGCCTCTAAATCTGTTCCGTCTTCCACACGCAAGTAATTCCATCCACATGCTTCAAAACGTTTTTGAATGTTTTCAGAGAATGCTTTTGAAAGGTCGCCATCTAATGAAATATCATTGGAATCGTAAAGGACAATTAATTTTTCAAGTTGCAAGTGTCCTGCTAATGAAATGGCTTCACTTGCAACGCCTTCCATTAAATCTCCATCGCCGCAAAGGGCATACGTATAATGGTTGACAATTTCATAACCTGGTTTATTATACATGCTTGCTAAATGACGTTCTGCCATTGCCATTCCAACTGCCATGGCAATGCCTTGTCCAAGAGGGCCAGTTGTTGCTTCCACCCCAACAGTGTGGCCATATTCAGGATGCCCTGGCGTTTTTGAACCCCATTGGCGGAAATTTTTGATTTCTTCCATTTCTAAGTCGTAGCCGCTTAAATGAAGCAAGCTGTATAGCAGCATGGATCCATGTCCAGCTGAAAGAATGAAACGGTCGCGGTTAAACCATTTTGGATTTTTTGGATTATGGCGCATTTGTTTTGTCCATAATGTGTAAGCCATTGGAGCTGCACCCATTGGAAGTCCTGGATGCCCTGAATTTGCTTTTTCAATTGCATCAATGGATAAAGTTCGGATTGCATTAATTGCTAATAAGTCCGCTGTAGTTGTCATCATTTTGACATCCTTTCTCGTACTAAAAATGGTTCCGTATTCAGTTTAGACAACATTTCTATAGAAAACAATCAATTTTTCAGGAATATTATGTTTCATCTAACCATCATTTAAGAACATTGGAACTTGCGTTAATTTAATTTGTTGCGGCGAAGCTCTTTTATTTTTTCAGGTGTTACATCATTGCCTTCCACATCATAAATTTGGACATTCTCGATAGTTTGTCTAAAACTTTCCCGGAAAGCCTCTAAATATTCTTTTCTGAGCATTGTCCGCTCTTTTGCTTCTGCTTCTGTTAATTTACCCTCTCTGGCTTTTTTTGTTAATTCATTGATACGGGCAATTTTTTCTTTTGATAACATTCCAATCACACCTTTCCTTGTCAATATCAAAAGAATATGAAAAAAAGACTTGAAGTGCAAGTAGGTTAGTCTTCAAGTCTCTCTTTATATTCTATATATCTACGATGTACCGTTGCTTTGCTTACATCATATCCCAACCCTCTTAAAGTGGAAGCAATTTCTTGGAATGTCAGCCCTTTATCCCGCAACTTGACAATTTCTTCAATGGGTACTTCGATTCGTTCCCGTCCTTCTCGTCTATGTTTATTTTTAAAATTTCGTTCAGGCCGATATCCGTTTTCCACAGCTCGGCGCATGCCCCGTTTAATTTTTGCATTATGAATTTTGCGCTGGTACTCTTCGACAATTGCTAAGATTTGTAACAGCATATCATCCATTTCATTTAATGTTAAAGGACCTGCATCATTGAGAGAATATACTTCAGTTTCATATTTTTTTAATAAATGCAACACCGCAACACGGGCATGTCCGCGTCCTAAACGGGTTTCATCTTGCACAAAGACGGCTGGAATTTTAAATTCTGAAATATAATCCAACATCTCGAGCAATCCTTCCCGCTCTACATCATAACCGCTGTGGCAATCTTCAAAAATATGGACTACTTGAAATCCTAAACTTTTGGCATAGCGGGAAAGCTCCTCTTTTTGCCGTTCTAAGGACGTTTCCTGCTCTGCTTTTTCTGTACTGACCCTTGTGTAAATCACTGCTTTATTATTTTTCATAATCATTTCTCGCTACCTTTATGGATTGAATTTCTTCTTCATTCACTGCAATATAAATCGCATTTTTCGGAATGGGTATGATTAATGTATCCCCCGCAATGATATGATTACCATTCAAATTGTTTTCTGCTGTTACTAAACGTATCCATTGCTCTTTCGTCATATCGCCCTTATAGCGATCGGCTAATGTCCAAAGGGTGTCCCCTTCTTGTATCGTAATTTGTTCGTAGGAAAAGTCTTCATCTGTAATAAAAATATAAGCAATTATTAATAGAGAAACAATAAATAAAATTTTTATATAATGCTTCCTTTGCAACAAGCCCATACAAGTATTCCCCTTCCCCGAATATTTGTTCCGAATATCTGTTCTTAATATAAGACGAACGTACGTTTTTTGTCAAGAGTTTTTTTCGAACTTGTGTTTGCATTCTAGCGAATTCATTGCTATACTATATGTAAAATATGTAAAACATTTCACTTCAGAGGTGACCACAATGGAAAAGCTGTCTAAAAGGCAAAAAGATATATTAGAATTTATTAAAAAGGAGGTTCGGGAAAAAGGGTATCCGCCATCCGTCCGCGAAATAGGTGAGGCAGTTGGGCTTGCCTCTAGCTCAACCGTACATGGTCACCTAACGCGCTTAGAACAAAAAGGCTATATTCGGAGAGACCCAACCAAACCGCGAGCAATTGAAATATTGGATGGCGAAGATGAACCTCAAAAACAACCTGTCGTGCATGTACCGTTGGTGGGTAAGGTCACTGCCGGCAATCCGATCACTGCCATTGAAAACATTGAAGAATATTTCCCATTGCCTGCTACATACGGAACGAGTGATGATCAGCTATTTATGTTGGAAGTAATGGGAGACTCTATGATTGAAGCGGGTATTTTAGATGGGGATTATGTCATTGTGAAACAAACGGCCACAGCGAACAATGGGGATATTGTGGTTGCAATGACTGATGAAAATGAAGCAACCGTGAAACGCTTTTATAAAGAAAAAGGCTATTTCCGCTTGCAGCCTGAAAATCCTTCTATGGATCCAATCATTGTAGATAATGTTACCATTTTAGGAATCGTAGTCGGTCTATATCGAAAATTGCCTTAACATAAAAAAACTCGCAATCTCTTTCTTGGAATGCGAGTTTTCTTCTTTATGCATTTTTGCAAGCCTCTATAAAGGCTTGAAATAAAGTTTTTGATTGTTCTATTCCTTCAATCGCAAACGCTTCTGGATGCCATTGTACACCAATGCAAAACGGTGAAGTTTTATGTTCAACAGCTTCGATAATACCATCGCTTGCTGTTCCAACAACTTCCAAGTCGTTCGCCACTTCATTGATGGCTTGGTGATGGAAGGAGTTTACCTGAATTTTCGCCGCTTTTAAGATTTGCTTCAATTTGCTGTTTTCCTGAAGGGTAACGAAATGGGACGCTTCATTGCGTTGGCAAGTTTGCGTATGTAATAATAGTTCACCTTTATATTCAGCATATATATCTTGGTAAATCGTTCCGCCCAACGCAACATTTAAAATTTGCAAACCGCGGCAAATGCCAAGGATTGGAATGTTGCGTTGAAGGGCCAATTTTGTCCATTGAATTTCCCGCTCATCCCGCTTAGTAATGACTCTTCCTAATTTAGGCTTAGGCTCCTCCCGAAAGAAAAATGGATGAATATCTCCACCACCGGTCAAAAGCAGACCATCAATAGCTTGGATGATTTTATCTCCGTCTTCCTCCTCAACATATGGAAGACATACTGGAATCCCACCAGCTTCTATGATTGCCTTGATATATGTTTCATTTATTTGATAAACCCCTTTTTCCCAATCCAATGTGACGCCAATCATTGGTTTCATAAACATCCCCCCTCGAATTTTTTATATTATAATAATTCAATATAAGATAGAACCGTTTTCTATGCCTTCATAAAAATGGAAAAATATTACAAAAAATAGCGTTTGTATACGAATAAAACCGTTATCTGCGCGAATGGCCAATCGATTCGCGCAAATGAACAATTTATCCCCACAAACGCCTTTTATAACTTAAGCGGCTACTCTTCAAAATAAATTCCAATACCAATCGATTATAGAATCTCCATAAAAATAAACTATGCAGCTGGCGATGGCGATGGATGGACCAAAGGGAACCGGTGTTTTTCGGCCTTGCTTTCGAACTTTTAATACGATGATGCCAATGATCATGCCGATGACGCTGGCTACAAACAATGTAAGCAATGTTTTCACCGTTCCCAGCACCAAACCAATCAAGAAAAACAACTTAATATCTCCGCCTCCCATGCCGCCTTTTGAAATCACTGCAATTACAAATAAAATGGCAAAGCCTACAACACCACCAAGCAGCGCATCCCACCATGGCTCAAGGGGGGAAGCAATGCGTCCGATAAGCAGGAATGGCAAAAAGAAAAGAAGCACTTTATCCGGAATTAACATATATTGAAGATCCGATACGACAATAATCAGCAGCAATGAAAAGAAGAATAACGCAACAAACAATTCAATGGAAAATCCTAATTGGTGATAACTCCATACAAAAAGCAAACCTGCTATAAGTTCTGTTATGATGTAAATGGGGGAAATTTTAGCACCGCACGTTCGGCATTTTCCACGTAATAGTATGTATGAAAGTACAGGAATTAAATCAATGGCAGAAAGTTTCCTTTGACAATGTGGACAATGGGACGGTGGTGCAATGATTGACGCATGATTAGGAATTCTTAGTCCCACAACGTTATAAAATGATCCCAATGCAATTCCAAATAGGAAGAAAAAAATTTCATACATCATTACCATGAAAAACGCTCCTCATAAAATAACAATTACTCTTCTCCTTCATAATAAAAGGTCGTTACTTTTACAGTTGCCGTGATGCTATCTTCTGAATCCTCATCAAATTCACTTTCTTCACCCGGTAAAGAAAAATTGATAGCGTCAATGTGCATAATGCGCTTAATTTTTTCAATTTCTTTAATAAAATTCACTAAATGATTGAAGTCTGGAGATTCTACACGGACTTCAAAAGTAATTAATTTCAACTCCGATGGCAAATTCTCTTTTGCTATTGGGGATACAGGAGTTTCTTCCGAATCTTCAGCTTCTGTAGTTGCATCTTCCCCATTTTCTCCTTCTTCAGTTGGAACATTAGGGCTTTCCAACTGCGAACTCGATACAAGTTCATCATAGTTGTTAAAATGGATAGATAAAATTTTCGTTCCCGTAACATATTGAGTTTCTTCTATTTTTAAAACGATATCATCCAAGTTTCTTGTAGCAGGAACTTTTTTTCTCAATTCAAATAAAGTCGCATGCTCTGCATTTTTACTGGCATTCAATTCCTCAATTTGTTGTTGAATCGATTCGATTTCAGAGCGGGTCGATAAGATGGACGATTCAAGTGATGCCGCTTCCTCTTTTTTCGGCAATAAAATGTAATAGTATAGAGCAAATAATAGAGCTGCTACGAGGGCTATTAATAGTAATGTGGATGAATTTTTGCCACTTGTCAACTTCATCATTCAACACCTCCAGCAGCTAAATAATCTTGATCGATCATCATTGTGAATTTTACTTTATACCGAGGAATTTCATGGAAGTTATTTGCCGCTTCTTGATGACCAACTTCAAAATGTTCAATAGTTGTTACTTGAACATCTTGAAAGTAAGAGCTTCTTGATAATCGAGATATATAGTTGGAAATGTCACTTAAAGTTTCAAAATCCATTGACAGTTGTACAGACTGGGCATCAAAAGCATATTCTCTTAAATAAGTTTGTCTCGGTTGCAGACGTACCGTTTCATCGATAATTGGCGAAACAGCATAGGAAATTTTTTCAATAAATTCCACTGATTGCTTTAATGAACCTGTATCGACTGCCATGTTGTCTAATTGTGCTTGCAATTGATTCCTTTCAGCTAAAACTTGTTGCTCTTCGTTCCGTAAATCAGAAATTTTGCCTCCAAGTTCAAAATATTGGAACACCAAAAAAGCAATGAGTAAAAGCGTGAGTACAGATAATAGAATATAAAGCCATTTCGATGTGGACTGCCTCTTATCGATTTTCGGCAACAGGTTAATATCTGGAATCACGATTTAACCTCCTTTAAGGCAAGTCCGATTAATGTTGCATGCTTTGCCTTGAATCCTTGAAAATGCTCAGTCATAAACTGGTCGTTAATCAACTTCATCGGTAAATCGAAACTTTGCTGCAAATTGGAATAAATATTATCAAGATACGGGTTATCCCCCATCACGATGATTTCATCGACTCCCTTTTCTCCTTTATTTAAAGAGAATCGGAAGAAATTCATAATGCGGTCAAGTTCTAACACTTGGTCCGAAATAAGCATTAGATAATCTTCCAGTTCCCCATCATAGAAAAAGTCTAGTTGATGCTCATCCACTTCTTTTGCCTTCCATTGATTCATATCCGTATCGATCAATTGGAACCGTTGGAATTCAACATTTCCTTTTGAATAAATGGTAATAGATAGTTCGTTAATCAACCAATAAGTGAGCAAATAAGTTTTTTGTTCATCCAACAAGTTCAACGATTCGAGCAATCGTAAATTGCAAAGGGCCCGAACATCTGCGATTTCAGGATTCATCGAAATATCTAAAAATAAATGTATGTACTTATTCAATTGTTCGGAGTTAGCTGCAAACATCATCGCCTTGCCGTCCCCTTCCTCCGGGTCAAACACATCAATGAGGGGCTCTTCGAATGGAAGATGAATGGAGTAACCGATTTCCATTTCCGCATATTCTCTTAATTTAGTTGGTTCAATATCATACGGATGCTCAAAAGATTTTAATAAAATAAAAGAGTCCGGAACGATAAAACGAACATTTTGGTTTTTCCCGCCCCAATTTGTTGCGTATTGTTTAAAGAGTTGGAACAACGCCATTTCATCTATGACGTCAGATTCTTCAATTACTCCTTCTGGTATTTCTACTTCCAATACTTTCGCCTGCGATAAATCTGACCCCTTCATCACTAAAGAGCGAAGTACGTAATCATTGATTTCAATGGATACATGGGATTTTTTCTTTCGTCTAAACATACGCAGGGCTCCTTTTGAATAATTTATCTTCTAACTTAAATAGAATTTAGTCATTAGTTTCTCAATGGAACACCCAACAAAAAGAGTTGGGTGTTCTATGAAAAACTATTGGGTTCCTTGTGAAGGGGTTTGGGTTCCTTGTGGAATAGTTTTATCACCTTCAGTACTACCTTCTTGATTATCAGCATTAATGGCTTGAATTGTAGCATCATTAAATGTAACTTTTTTATTACCAGAATATGTTATATCAGATGCTTTTAATTTATGACCTCCCTTAGCTTTAGTAATTGTACTGTCAGTTGGAATTTTTCCTTCGCTATCTAAGAATCCATCTTCTTTTAATTTTTTTACAGTAACAGTTGTTTCTCCATTATTCTCTGTAAAATATAAATTGGCTGCATTTAGTACATTGATTGCATCTGCTTTTACGGCATTATAACGTGAATTTTCAATGATATTCCCAATCGCTGGAATCGCTATTGCTGCAACAATGGCCAAAATAACAATTACCGCTAATAATTCGACTAATGTTAAACCTTTTTCATTTTTCAAACGTTTTTTCAATAAATTCAACATATAAAAACCTCCTTAAGTTTATTCGTTAGTGGGTTTTGATTGAGCTCGGAAATGTTGTTGCCGTTTCTCTCACCTCCTTAAAAACACTCCGAAAACTAGTAATCTATTTTCCTACATATGTTCATATAAGCTAAACATCGGCAAGAAGATGGCTGCAACGATTCCACCTACAATTACTGCCAGAAATAGAATCATGATAGGTTCAATTAACGACTTTAACGTATCTACATTTCGATCCACTTCTGCTTCATAAAATTCCGCAACTTTTTCCAACATGTAATCGAGTGATCCTGTGGACTCTCCAATTGATACCATTGAAGTTACAAGCGGCGGAAAGAGCCAACTTTTCTCTAACGGCTCTGATAGTGTATTCCCTTTTTCCAAACTATCTCTTAGCTCTTTTACGACTTTTGAAACGACAGGATTTCCAACCACTTTTTCTACAATCGTTAAACTTTGAAGAATTGGAACAGCGCTGCTAAATAAAGAAGATAAAGTTGACACCATCCGAGCAATGACGGTTTTCTGTAATAATGGTCCAAAAATTGGGGTTTTCAACAATACGTAATTCGCTATATAGTTGAACTTTTTGTTGTTTTTATATAGGTAATAAAGCAACATAATTGTTACTACGAGAAGGATAAGAACAATCCACCAATATTTTTGCAGCATTCCGCTGATTTTGATGGTAACGACCGTTAAAGTTGGCAGCTCTGCTCCCATGCTTTCAAATGATTCAACAAATGTAGGTACGATGACTATCATCATAAATATGGCTACAGCAATAGTTAGTAAAAGCAATATTAACGGATATGTCATCGTCGATCGAATCTTTTTCTTTAAGTTATATTGCTTTTCGAAGGTTGTAGCCAATTTATCCAAAGTAATATCCATATTCCCTGATACTTCTGCGGAAGCGATCATGTTGGTAAACAATTCGGGAAACACTTTCGGATGTTTTTTTGTCGCATCGGAGAAGGAAATCCCCGTTCGAATATCCTCCTCCACCATCTCCAAGGCTTTTTTTAACGGCTTGCTCTTTGTTTGGCGAGATAATATATTTGTAGAATCAACAATCGATACACCTGCGCGAATCAGCGTAGCAAATTGCCGACAATAGATGACGAAATCCTGATTTTTTACTTTTGCCCAGCCCATTTTCAGCTCTTTGTCAAAGATGCTCGATGATTCATATACTTCCCGAGGATTAATGCCTAGCCCTCGCAACTTGGCAATCGCTTCTTTTTTACTTGCCGCATCGATTTTTCCTTTTTTTATTTCACCCGCTTTCGTCCTGCCTTCATACCTGTAGATGGTCAATGGTAATCACCAACGTTCATGTATGGCTTGACTTCCTCCATCGACACTATTCCTCTCGACAGCAATTCTTGAATTGAATGTTGCAATGTATGCATGCCTAAAGCACGGCTAGTCTGCATAACATTTTGAATTTGTTGAATCTTTTCGCTGCGTATTAAATTTGTCACCGAAGGCACTGCAACTAGTATTTCAGTTGCTGCGATGCGGCCTTTTTTATCTTTTCGGACGAAAAGGCGCTGGGAAATGATCCCTTGCAATACATTTGCAAGTTGATTGCGAATTTGGTTTTGTTGATGCGGTGGAAATACATCTATAATGCGGTCAATTGTTGTAGCAGCACTTGATGTATGAAGTGTCGCCATTACTAAATGGCCTGTTTCTGCCGCAGTAATCGCTGTTGAAATCGTTTCTAAATCCCGCATCTCCCCAACAAGAATAACATCCGGGTCTTGACGAAGAGCCGCTCTTAGTCCTGTTGCAAAATCTTTCGCGTCAATTCCAATTTCCCGTTGATTGACAATGGATTTTTTATGCGGATGAATATATTCAACCGGATCTTCCAGAGTAATGATATGTTTAGCCTTCGTTGAATTGATATGGTTAATCATTGCCGCCAACGTGGACGATTTCCCCGAGCCGGTTGGACCGGTAACTAATACAAGTCCTTGGGGTTTTTCCGCCAAATCATATAACACTTTCGGCATTCCGAGCGATTCAATTGTCGGGATTTTCGTTGGAATCAAGCGAAAAGCGAGTGCTGGTGCATTTCGTTGATGATAAGCATTGACGCGGAATCGAAAGTTTTCGTTGAAAGCGTAGTTAAAATCCGCATCGCCTATTGTTTGGTAATCTTTCATTTTGTGGTCCGGAATGATGGCTTTCACCATGTCTTCAATTTCTTCGGCAGTCAAACCGAACTCTCCAAACCTTTCAAGTCGGCCATGTATTCGATACACTGGCGGAGTACCAACCGTAATGTGCAAATCCGATGCATTGTATTCAAAAGCTTTTTGCAGTAAATCATGGATTGAATATGCCATATGTACATCCCTTTCTATTCGACCCTTGAAACACGTAATACTTCTTCTGTTGTAGTCAAGCCTTGTAAAACTTTCAAAAATCCATCTCCAAGTAATGTGCGATAGCCTTCACGTTTCATATAATCCATAATTGCTGGAGTCCCTTTCCGCTGCAAAATGTATTCTCTCACGGTACGATCGATAGGCAAGATTTCATGAATTGCAATTCTTCCTCTATAGCCGGTATGGTTACAAACTGCGCAACCGCGACCTCGAAGCACATGTTCTATTTGAAGCCCTTCCTTAGAAAATAGCTCCTTTTCCCGCAAGGTTGCAGGTACAGTTTCTGCACAGTCACGGCATACTCGTCTTACTAAACGTTGTGCGATAACTCCGACTACAGAAGATGCAATTAAAAACGGCTCAATCCCCATATCTTCAAGTCGAGAAATCGATTCTACGGCGCTGTTTGTATGGAGAGTACTTAAAACTAAGTGACCAGTAAGGGAAGCTCGAGTGGCAATCTCTGCTGTTTCAGTGTCACGGATTTCTCCAATCATAATAATATCTGGGTCTTGGCGGAGTATGGAGCGCAATCCTGTGGCAAAAGTTAATCCAACTTCTTCTCTTACTTGTATTTGGTTGATTCCTTCCAATCGATATTCCACAGGATCTTCAACCGTTATGATATTAACACCTTCTTGGTTCAGCTCAGATAAAGCGGCATACAACGTCGTCGATTTACCTGATCCAGTTGGACCGGAAATGAGTACGATGCCGTTTGGTCTAGAAATCATGTACCGGAATAATTTTTCATTTTGTTCGCTAAACCCTAATTTATCAATACTCGTGGCAGCATTGTTCAAATCGAGGATACGCATAACGATTTTTTCGCCGTAAATCGTCGGCAAAGTTGATAAACGTATATCCACCGGTCGAAAATTGACAGTTGTTTTAATGCGCCCATCTTGCGGTAATCGGTTTTCAGTAATATTTAGATTCCCCAAAATTTTAATGCGGGCAGTGATCATATTTTGCATATGTTTTGGAAGGGAACGCTCCGTTCTGAGCACACCATCTATCCGGTATCTTACCCGAAATTTCGTTTCTAGCGGCTCAAAGTGAATGTCGCTCGCCCGTTGCAATACGGCATTGGAAATTAATTGGTTCACTAAGCGGACGATTGGTGATTCCTCATCGGTGATTTGCTGCTCCACAGTTTCAGAAGTTGTATCGTTTAAATCTGCCATCGCCTTATCCAAAGACTCTTGCAAATCATAATATTTTGCAATGGTTCTGTACAAATCATCTTTTGCAGCAATGGCCGTTTCAATATGGCAACCAGTTGCCATCCGAACTTCCTCGATGGCAAAATAGTCCATTGGGTCAGCCATTGCAATGAACAATCTATTTTTATCTTTTCTGATAGGCATTATTTGTACCCGTTTTGCCAATTCTGCCGGCACTAATTGAAGCACTTCCGGATCGATATGATATTGGCTTAAGTTAATATGCGGAACGCCCAATTGGAATTCAAGCACTTCAATCAATTGTTGCTCTGTTATAAAGTTTTCTCTGATTAAAAAGTCTCCCAGTTTCTCATCTTTTGATTTATTTTTCAATGCATAGTCGAGTTGTTCAGGTGTAATGACTCCTGCTTCTACAAGCAAGTCCCCTAATCGTTTCCGATTTTTTGCAATCATTTTGTCCTCTCCTTTCTATGGAGTTACTAAATTACCGCCTTTATCATAGTAACTTCCAGGAGGCAAATCTTCATCAAGACTCACTTCATTGCTGTTGTCGTAATCCGGTAATCCATCACCATCTAAATCCACGTTTTCTACTAGACTAGAATTTGTGTTATTGCCCTGTTCTTCAATCGCATCAGAAACTGGTTGACTTGTTGATTTCAACACGATTCGATTTATTGGAGCATAATAATCTCTACTAATCTCTTGTATTTGTTCGTCCCCATTTTCCGAAATCTTTCTTGTAACCGTTACTTGAAGACCCTGTTTCTCTTCTTGAATTAACTTCGTTGCACCCATTGGCAAATCTTTAGAGTATCTGTTTATGATTCGAGGTGCGATAGGTTGTTGATCAACATAAACTTGGACTGTCGCTTCTTTTACGCTAGAATACAACTCCACTTTCAACCGATTGTCTTCAACGGTTGTTTTCAGCAAATATGGATGCTCAGAAACATTAACAAATTGTAAATCCTTCTCTGTAAAAGCATCTATATATACATCCATGCCGGGCTGCAAATAATCTGGAATCTCTTTTTGCGGGTGTCTTTCCAAAATCTCCACTTTGCTTTGTAAAACTGTATTGTAAATCATTGAGCCAAAAAAATTTAATCCTTCAATGTTTGCGGAATCTGTTAGATTTTCTAAATCTGTCAACAAAGAAAATGGGTTGTTCGGCTTTAATATATATTCGTCCAAAGCTTCCGCTAATAATTGTACGCCTATTGCGTTTTCGGGAATTTCCTCAATGGATAATGCGATTCTTTCATTTTTAAGCTGTGTCGTATCGGTTACAATTGCCTCAATTTCATGGGATTTTAAATAAGAAGCTTGCATAACAACTTGATTGTAAGTTTCCTCCGTATCCCAAATGGAGATGTTAGAAATTTGATTTTTTACAACGTCACTCTCTGATATATATATTGGAACTTGCACTTTCCTATCAGATGTCCAAAACAGGAAAAATGGTTTGTCTGTTAGATTTCGGTAATTTTTTATTGACCGTTCGATATCAAATTGTATTTCCTGTGGATTAATCGTCAGTTCTGCACCGCCACCCTGTATGATGATTGGCTCTGATTTCCATTCAAGAATTGCATTTTCCAGCACTTCTTTTATTTCATCATCTTTCAAACCAGAAACATTGACTCCACCAATAGTAGAACCATTTGCTCGTTTCCCGTCCGCAGAAGCTTTTAATGAAGTTTGCATGAAAACAATTAAGCAAATCATTGCAATAATCACAAGGATGAAGGTGAATGCTTTATGGTATTTTATGTACTTCAACCTATCACCTCGTCGCTGTAATTTTTTTCATTATTTTAGCTAAAAAATACTAAAACAAAAGATGTCGAATTGATTAATAAGTCACTATAATTATAGATTACAGTATTTTCTATAATTTTGTATGATTCTTTATGCCTAATTTGTGAAAATTTAGCTGTTTTTTCATTAACTATAGAATCGCTGATATCTTTTATTAAAAAATAATCGTTCTCTTATGCTATTATTGTATTAATAAAACTTTGTTACATGTATTAAGATTTGTATATTTTGTTTCTTTTTTGTACCCTGATATTTTCCATTATATTCAAGAGGATCATCCGCCATAAATACTTAAAATTGTGACAATGAGAGAACAAACCTTTGAATCCACTAGCGATTTTCACCTTTTTCGGTTACATTGAAGATAGATTTCAAACCACATATATAAGAAGGTGCATATAGTGAAATACCTAAAAAACGAAAGAGGCGGTAAACCTCTTATCATTACAGTAGTCATTCTTTGTGTTTTTTTCCTAATTTCAGGCGTTGCAACGGTTTATTTTACTATGAAAGACCGAAATTTAAAATTTTCAGAAGAAGTGGTAGCAGAAGCTACAAAAGTGGCAGAAGCAGAGCTTGCTAAAGTCTTTGCCGTTACTGAAAAATATCCCTTTGAAAAACGTTTCGAAGCAATCCAATCGATTGGTTATCGTGAACCGAAAGAAGGAGAGTACGCCGTCTTCACCTTCGAAAAGGAATATGATGAAGATGATGAATTTTACGTTATTTTGAAAATGAGGCCCCATAAAACAGAAAAAAATTTATCCATAATAAACGTCGCTGTATTCGATAAGAAAAGCGGTTCTCGAATCATAGAAAAAAATAATGTTTTGAAATGGGAAACGTCAGAAAATGAATAATCATTTTAAGGTGATATGCTCCCTATTAGGTAGACAGATGAAAAAATAAAAATTCATCTGACCTAATAGGGGGCTTTCATTATGACCTTTTACAAGTATCCTAAAGAGTTCATGTTAAAACTGATTCATTTATATTTAATGGGTGATTATTCATTTAAAAAGCTTGCTCGTCAATATAAAATTCACCAAAGCATTTTAAAAGAATGGGTTCGAAAGTATGAAGCTTTTGGTGAAGCGGTCTTTCGCTCTAACTTTTCTCCACGATGCTATACAAGAAAACAGAAGATTCAAGCGGTGGAGGATTATTTATCTGGTGAATATTCTTTACTCGAATTAATGAAAAAACATCAAATTTCAGGTAGAACGATTTTATTGAAGTGGGTGAAAAAGTATACTAGTCATGGTAATATAAAAGATTCGGGTAAAGGATTGAGTAAAACAATGACAAAAGGTAGAAAAACAACCCTACTAGAACGAATGGAGATAGTCGATTTTTGCTTAAAGCACCATAAAAATTATCAATTAGCAGCCCAAACTTATCAAGTTTCTTATCAACATGTATACCAATGGGTGAAAAAATTTGAGTTACATGGAGAAGAAGGGCTACAAGATCGCCGTGGACGCACAAAATCAGAGGCTGAATTAACGACGGAAGAAAAATTTAAATTAGAAATCAAACGAATTGAACGCGAGAATGAACGTTTACGTGCAGAAAATCTATTTTAAAAAAAATTAGAGGAAATCGAAAGGAAGTGTCGTTAACCCAAGTACGATTACAAACTCGATATGAGGCCATTCAAGAATTACATGAAACCGAACGCTTATCTATCATTTTACTTTGTCACATCGCAGGCGTTTCACGAGCAGCTTATTATAAATGGCTGAAACGCACTCTATCAGCGCGTGAACAATTGAATGAATCACTGTTAGAGGGCATTAAAACGCTTCACGAACAAGTCAATGGAATCTATGGTTATCGTCGCATGACCATCACCATTAATCGATACAGAAAAATGGCGAATGAGCCCCTTGTCAATAAAAAACGCATTGATTGTTTGATGAAAATTGCGAAGATTCAAGCAGTGATTCGAAGAAAACGAGAACGATATAAGAAATCACCTGTTCAACACGTCGCTGAAAATCGATTAAATCGCGAGTTTACTGCAGAAAAGCCCAATACGAAATGGTGTACAGATGTAACGGAGCTGAAATATGGGAACGAAAAAAAAAGCCTATTTAAGTGCCATTATTGATTTGCATGATGGTTCTATTGCGAGTTATGAATTGGGCCATTCCAATAATCAATTCGTTTTTAAAACCATACGAAAAGCAATCCAAACCCTGAAACCTGATGAACATCCACTCGTACATAGCGATCGAGGATTCCAATATACGTCCAAAAAATATAAGGAGATCATAGACGAGGCACAATGAACACAAAGTATGTCTCGTGTGGGTCAATGCATCGATAACGCTCCAACTGAATCCTTTTGGAGTAAATTCAAATGTGAAAAATATCATTTGAATACCTATGATTCATATCAAGCACGGAAACAATCGATTGATGAATCTATTTATTTTTATAACCATTTCCGTTATCAGAAAAAATTAAACGGCTTAAATCCCTTAGAATACAGGGCTCAAGCCGCTTAGTAACATTTTTATTTTTTACACTGTCTATTTGACAGGGAGCAGTTCATTTTTTAGACATGCCCCTTTTTTATTGGATCGATTCAATATTAATATAAACATTTTAAGGATCTCTAATGAGTAAGCAGAAAAAATCACTTTATTGTCAATATTTCAATAGAAATGTAATTTTCTTCATTTATCCTTCACATATAATGATATTGAATAAGAAAATTTTACTACTCATCCCTTAACGAGAAAATATATTGTTTTATTACACACAATGACATTTATTGTTGCAAACAAACTGGATATTAAAAATGTGAAAAAAAAGAAGTGGAACGACCTACACTCCAAAAGAAATTTTTACTAATTTCTAAGTCATAAATGTGAGTTCATAGCATTTTTATAACTTTATACCCATTTTCAACCACCTATTACATTTGTATTATATTAATAATTAATCTTAAAACTATTCTATTTAAAATATGTCTTTATTACTACTATTTCATCAAATCTGAAAGTTTACTCATAAAATACAATGAAAAAGATTTCTTCAATATTTGGGATCATTCATTCAATAAATAATAATCACTGCTACTCAAATCCATACTTTATGCATTCGTTTTTCATTGATCAATCTCTATTCATCAAAGACATTTTTTGTTGTTATGACAGGTAGGTGAAGAAATTGTATTTAAAAATTTTTAATATGATTAAGAATAATCAAGGTTTTTCGTTAGTTGAAGCTGTCGCATCAATTGTTTTAATTACAATCGCTTTACTTAGCTTTTATTCATTATTCATTTCTTCGTTTAATACTGCTAATTACAATAATGACAAGTTAATTGCTATCAATTTAGCTGAAGCAGAACTTGAAAGAATAAAGTTATCTCCTTTTGAAACCGGTAATTTACCCCCAGTAGATTATTCAGTAAATTATAATCAAACTATTCGAAAAACAAAAGAAATATATTCGGGCGGCGATACTTACGACCTCGAAATTATTGCAACACAAAATAACAATGAAAAAAACAACAAATTAATTAACGTTATTGTTACTGTTGAATATAACGGTAAAAAAAGTACTGTAGAGGGGTACGTAATATATGAATAATCAAAGAGGTCTCACTTTAGTTGAGCTACTTGCAGCAATCATTATTTCCAGCTTTGTACTTCTTTTTTCTACTACCCTTTTAATAAATTCTTTTAAAACACAAGAAAAAGTAACCACCGAAATTGCTATAAGAGACGCAGCGGATTTTATTATGTCGAGTCTAATAAAAGAAATATATACCTCAAAAAATTCTGAATTTAAATTTATAGAAGATCCTAGTCACAATAATTATTATCTTGAAAAAATTGATGATTCTTCAACTATTACCGGATTTAAAAATGGGCAAATTTATTTAAATGGTTCAACACTTCAATACAATGATGCAATCGTTGAAGTTGTATGGGAAAAAAGCGAAATTGGGTACACTGAGGATACCAATCTTAATCGTACATATACTATCATGTTGACTTTACAATCTACCAAAAACAATTTTGAAAAAACCTTTAAAACTGAAGTTCGATCAATCAATGATCTTAAAAAAGAAGAAGAGGAGGGTTAGTATGTTAAAAAAATATATTAACAATTCACAAGGATACACCCTATTCCTTACCTTTGCGATTATCATATTATTTTCAGTAATAGCTTTTTCATTAGTTACATTATCTATGAACGGGACCGTAAGAAACACTACTCGCGAAGAAAATGTTCAATCATTAAATTTAGCAGAAAAGGGCTTAGATTATATTGTAAATGATATCAATACTAGCCTTGCCGATTTTACAAAAAGCGGAAAATCAAAAGATGATTTTATTGATGAGTTAGAAAAATATGACAAAAATCATCCGAAATATCGATGTACATTCGACTCTAACGGGAATCTTATTAGCGGATTAGTCGTTACAACAAGTAAGGCTTCCGACCAATCTATCGCTTGTATTAAAGAGGTACATCCAGTTTATGATGAAGACGGGGAATTAAATGTATTAAAAAGAAAATTAGAAATAGTAAGCATTGGTAATGTTAATGGGAAAAGAAAACAATTAACAACATTTGTAGAAATTGGAGCTGATAAAGTTCCTGAACAGTTAAAATATGCACTCACTTCACAAGGAAATATTCATTTAAACGGTGCGGTACAAATAACTGGCGATTTAAGGTTTAACGGAAGCTTAACCACTTACGAAAAAGCTCATATAATTAATGATAATCATCACTATTGGGTTGAAAGCTTAAAGCCAAGTATGAAATCAACAAGTAAACATAGTAGCCCAAAAATTGTAGTAGGTAATAATAGTAAATTTTATCAAGTGGTAGACAAACTAACTAATAAAGAACGTTACGATAGGATTCACTTATTGAATAATAGCGTATTACGTAACATCGAAAAAGATAAAATAAGCGATTTATTTGATACTAGCGTATTTGATACTGCTCCTTCGGTTATCACTACCGATTCAGAAATAAAACCAGTGGATATAGAGAGTAAAAAATCTGCTTATAAATACGAAAGAAATTCACCTAATACAACAGATTTACAATCAATTCCAGATAGTTACAACATATCAAGTGGTACTTATAAAGGTAAAAGATACTTAGTTTATACAAAAACTTATTTAGGTTGGTGTGGATTAGTCCCTTGTACAAAAACAAGATACTATGTACCAAATAATACAGAAACCTTTGTATTATTATACGGTAATTTTGAGTTTGATCGCCTTGCTACGAATGCGAATTTAAGTATTAAAGGTGGAGATAGAACTTCTACAAAAGTCAAGATAAACGATACTTTGTATGTAAATGGTGATTTGACGATTACAGGTAAAGTTGAACTGCAAGGTAGTATCTTTGTGAATGGAAAACTCATTATTGAAAATTCTGACTTATCAGCTAATGCATTAATTTATGTAAATGGTCAATCAGGAGTTGATATTCAATATTCGAAAATAAACAGCCTTACTTACAAAAATGATAATGGCGAAAATTCAAATGGTACGTTAGTTATTTTCTCAAAAGGAAAAGTAGAATTAGCTAATAATTCATTATGGTCTGAACATGATAAACCGAGTGAAATTTATGGTTATCTTTATTCAGATCAAGAACTTGAAATATACGGTGTAGGATCCAATATGAAAATCCATGGCGGTATTTATGGGAATAGAATTACTTTACATGCTATCAGGGGAAAATCTAGTAAAAGTTCGTTTTCGAATAGTAAAAAATATGGAGACGATTATTACTTAATAAGTGAAAAACAAGATGATTATGATACTTACAATTCATATCAATCTCCGAATGATTCTCGCTGTAGTTATCCGAATAAAAATAACCAACAAAAATGCTATAAATACCACTCACGTTTGCAAGTTCATTATAACGAAGATGTAGTTGCCACATATCTTCAATTAAATCGAACAGAAGAACTAATCTACAATGTTGACATACCGAGATATATAGATAAACAAATGTAAAATGTAAAACAGCAGCCAATAGATAATTCTAAGGCTGCTGTGTTTGTATACTTAACTAATTAATACATTTTCAAATAATGCTCTCTCTCCCACGGGTGAACTGTGGAGCGGTACATTTCGAATTCGATTTCCTTCGCTTCTTTAAAGTTTTGATAGATGTGTGGTCCAAGTGCGTTTTTCACCACTTCATCTTTTTCAAGCAAACGAAGAGCATCATCGAGCTGTGCAGGCAAGTTTTCAATTCCGTTTTCGCGGCGTTCCTCTTCCGTCATCACATAAATGTTTCGGTTAATTGGAGCTGGTGGAGTTAATTTGTTTTTAATCCCATCCAAACCAGCAGCTAAAATAACCGCCATCGCTAAATATGGGTTTGCAGATGGGTCAACAGAACGCACTTCAAGACGTGTTGACACACCACGGGACGCTGGAACGCGAATCAACGGCGAACGGTTTTGGGCAGACCAAGCAACATATACAGGCGCTTCAAAACCCGGAACTAAACGTTTATATGAGTTCACTGTAGGGTTTGTAATGGCAGTAAAACTTTGCACATGTTTTAACAAACCAGCCATAAATTGCATTGCTGTTTCAGATAATCCAAGTTCAGTGTTTGGATCAAAGAAGGCATTTTCATTTCCTTTGAATAAAGAAACGTTGCAGTGCATTCCTGAACCGGCTTCGCCAAATAATGGCTTCGGCATAAATGTTGCGTGTAAACCATGTTTGCGGGCAATGGTTTTCACCACTAATTTGAAAGTTTGAATATTGTCGCAAGCTGTAATAACATCCGCGTATTTGAAGTCAATTTCATGTTGGCCTGGCGCCACTTCATGGTGGGAAGCTTCCACTTCAAAGCCCATTTCTTCCAATTCAAGGACGATATCGCGGCGGCAGTTTTCCCCTAGGTCCGTTGGGGCTAAGTCAAAATAGCCTCCATGGTCGTTCACTTCAAGAGTCGGTTCTCCGTTTTCATCTAATTTAAATAAGAAGAATTCTGGTTCCGGCCCTAAATTAAAATGTGTAAAGCCCATTGCTTCCATTTCTTTTAATACACGTTTTAAATTTGTGCGAGGGTCGCCTAAGAACGGCTCCCCATCAGCAGTATATATATCGCAAATAAAGCGAGCCACTTTTCCTTTTCCTGTTGTCCAAGGGAAGACCATAAATGTATCGAAATCTGGGTATAGGTACATATCGGATTCTTCAATGCGCACAAAACCTTCAATGGATGAACCATCGAACATCATTTTATTGTCCAGCGCTTTATCTAATTGGCTTACAGGGATTTCTACGTTTTTAATGGTTCCTAAAATATCTGTAAATTGTAGTCGGATGAATTTTACTTCCTTTTCTTCCACTAATCGATAGATGTCTTCTTTTGTGTATCGACCCACAATTCCACTCTCCTATTTGTTATTATTGGTAATATCGAGTAACATCTGCATATCTAAGCGAAGGTTTTTGGGAACGGGATTGGGCAATTTTCATTTCCTCCCGCAAAATGCTGCGGATTTTTTCCTCAGAAAGTTCTTTATCCAACTTTCTTTCTAATTTTGCCTCTTTTTTCATCTCAAAAACCTTTTTTATCCCCGCTATATTCAACCCTTGTTCAAGCAAATCTTTAATTTCTAAAAGCAAATCTACATCATTTAAAGAAAACATTCGCTGATTGCCTTCTGTACGATGAGGGCAAATTAAACCTTGCTCCTCGTAATAGCGAATTTGCCGTGCAGTCAAGTCTGTTAATTGAATGACCGTTCCTATAGGCAATAACGGCATTGATTTTCGAATTTCGCTTGTCCGATATGTCATGTCACTCCCCTCCAATGAAGTTCATTTTACTATCTGTCATCTTGTTTGTCAATGTTATGTAAGGAAACCTTACATAATCAAAAGAATTGTATGAACGAAAAATTTTCTGCATTTTTCCATGAAATATTTTTCTTTTTTGCGTTTTAACCAAAAGAAAAAACTGCAGAAAATTAATCTGTTCATTTCTACAGTTTTTTCTAATACTCTATCTTCTTTTGTATCCGGTTAGAAATTCCAATGAAAAGAACAAGATATTGATAAAAGACAAATATAACCTGAGGGCGGTATTGATCACTTCATTCTCCCTTACATAATGTTTTCGAATCAAGTTAAAATGATGAACTGTAAAAAGCACTAAGGCCAACACTAGGAAACATGAAAGCAATAAATAAATGATGCTCTTATAAGGAATGAAAAAATAAATAAAAACAAAGAAAACGAGAATCAGTAAACTTGCCGCAATATAGGCTGCTCCATCTGTCATATACAGGAGCATTTTCAATCCCAATAGAGCAAGGAAAATAAAAAGAATCGCTGTTCCAATGAAAATAGAGTATAGAAATGCTGTTCCAATGCTAATGACAAACTGCGCCAGCCAAAAGAACAACATCCCTGTAAAAAATGGGATCATATACAAGAAAACTTCGGCGATAACCAAATTTCGGACGAATCGAACAACAAGCAGGAAAAGGATATCTATAATAGAAACCACAAGAACAATGGAAGAAGGAAGAAATACCGCCAATATAAAACTGAGCGCCGATAGTGCCCACATCAAGGCAAAATGTTTTAAAACAAGACTTACATGATGGCCGTACATGGCAACAACTCCATTTGATGATCTAATTCAATATATTTTTCTATGGAGTTGTCTTATTCAAGAAAATCGGTTTTGCCGATATACTCAATCATTCTTTGTTTTTTGAAAGAGACAATTTTTGTCACACTGGCTCCATCAATCTCAAAGTCCCAAATATGGTTTATGGGCAGCTGCAAAATGGATATAATGAGTGCCCTTATGGCGACGCCATGGGATATTACTAAAATTTTCCCCTCGCTGAAGCTGCTTTCACAATATTCTAGAAAGTTGTTCATTCTTTGGATGACTTGTTGAAAGCTTTCGCCTGTATCAGGAATGTATTTTTCAGGCTGATGGCAATAATGGGCATATCTTTCAGCGTCGAATGTTTCTATATCGACAATCCGTTTTCCCTGCCAGCTGCCTAAATGAATTTCCAATAATCTTTCATCTTTTTTAATCGTTAAATCATATCCCGCTAATAATTGGGCCGTGTGAAATGCCCTTTCGGAAGTACTGGAAAAAGCCGCATCAAAACAGATTTCTTTTAATTGTTCCTTTAAACGGTTGATTTGTCTGATGCCATTCGGTGTTAACGGGGAATCAAGCCAGCCTTGCAATCGCCCTTCCCGATTCCATTCCGTTTCCCCATGGCGCACGAAAAAAAGTTCTAATTTATTGTCCATACCATTCATCCATTATTTGTTGAAATTTCTCCATCGCTTCTGCTTTCTTAATGCCGATTCGGAGCCACTTGCCATCCATGCCGTAGAAGTTTTCTGTATGCCGCAACACTACGCCTTTTCGAAGACAATCAAAATAAAAGTCCTGCGTCTTTTCCGGTTCTTTCAGCTGAAAGCATAGAAAGTTCGTTGCGCTGTTCGTGATGATGCATTGTTTCTCAAGTAAATAGTGTTCAAGACGAGCTTTTATCTCAGCGTGTTTTGCAATGCTTTCATGCCGGAATGCTTCATCTTCCAAACACCATTTGCCAACTTCAATGGCCAACGCATTAACATGCCAATGGGGAAGCTTATCGTTTAATTCCTCCACCAGTTCTTTCCGTCCAATGAAATAGCCCAACCGAATGCCTGCAATGCCATACATTTTCGTCATGGACCTTAAAACGGTTAAATTCGGATACCATTCAATCAGCGGTATGGCCGATTGAGTTTCATCAGTCCAATCCATAAAGGCTTCATCCACCAAAATTTCACATCCCAAAGCTTTCCCAAAAATCAGCAGTTCTTCAATCGTTTTCTTTGGGATGAGGGAGCCTGTGGGATTATTAGGGTTGCATAAATAAAGGCAGGCTGCATCCTTCATCTGTTTTTTGATTTGCTCAATTGGGAGCTGATAGGCAGTAATGTTTTCCACGGCCAGTTCCACCAATTTTGCTTTTTGAGCTTCAAGGGTTGTTTTATATTCCGAAAAGGTTGGATGTACAATGATCACTTTTTGATTTGTAAATCTCCCGGCAAAAAAAGTCAATAATTCAGCAGCCCCGTTGCCGATGAGAAGGTTTTCCCGTTTGACATGATGTTTCTGTGCCAAAAGCGTTCGCAACGGTTCAGCTTCTGGATGGGGATAAGTCATAATATGGCGCAGCAATTGATGCCATTTTTCTTTTATCGCCGCAGGAAAACCGAAAGCATTTACATTTTCGCTTAAATCGTATACTTTTTCTGGCATCGGAATTTGAAAACGTTCGTAAAGAGTTTGGTAATTAGCTCCATGGGATGGATATTGCAACGATGACACCCCCGATTAAGATGGTAAACAAAAAGGACGCAATGAGCATTTGCCGAATTGTTTCTTTTATATGTTCGGCTTCCAATGGAACATCGGCGATTCCCATATATGCCCGAAAAGATGGAATGCCTTGATAAGAGTTGTAGCCTCCAAGACGGATGCCCAATTGATAACTTGTTGCTGCTTCCAAATAGCCGCTGTTGGGACTTGGATGCTTTTTCGCATCCTCTAGCCATAAACGAAAGCGTTCTTTCAACGGTCGATTTGTTTTATTTTTCGTGAAACATAATATGATAAATCCTGTCAGTCTGCTTGGAATGAAATTGGCTATATCATCGAGCCTTGCGCTGAATTTTCCGAATTCCATATACTCCTCATTTTTATAGCCAATCATGGAATCCAATGTATTAATGGCTTTATATGTCCATAAACCTGTTGCACCAAAAAGGCATGCATAAAATAATGGAGCCGTCACCCCATCGCTTGTATTTTCAGAAACCGTTTCCACGACACCGCGCACGATTTCCGGTTCATTTAAATGTTCCGTATCCCGTCCGACAATCCACGATAACTTTTTTCTTGCTTCTTTCAGATCTCCTTTTTCTAAGGCTACATAAACTTCCATCGCCGCTTCCTTTAAGCTTCTTTGGGCTAGTCCAACTCCGATTAAAATTCCTTCCACGATAATGCCCACCATCACATGAATTCCATAGGACACATAAACGATCAAAAACGTCGTGACGGCAGCAGTCGATACTACGAGAATAGCCGTGACAGCACCTTTAAAAAATCGATGAGATCCATGATTCAATTTCGTTGTAAGAAAGCGAATAAAAGAGCCGATCCATCGAATGGGATGAGGCATTTTTGGAGGATCGCCGATGATAAGATCCAGCAATTGCCCGATGATTACAGCTAGGATGGTCATGTTATGATGTTCCTTTCTTAAAAGCGATATATTCATCAACGGCTTCACTTAACGTTTCATATAATCCTTTTCCAATAAGGGAACCTACTTTTGTAATGGAACCTCCATATTGATGAAACTCCCCATTTTGTGTGGAAGCAATGCAAATGCTGTCGGTGGAAGTGCCTGTCGCAATTGTTCCGGTGGTTTTGTCAAGTATTTGTTTTTCAGAGAGCACTTTCGTTTTCGCTTCCACTGCGCAGCACATGGCTTGAATCAATGCCTCATCCGTCAAACGGCCGTTAATCAAAATAAAAATATTGATTGTACCGATTGAAGGATCGGAGGAATCGTTGTAAGCGTTCGTCACATCCACTGCATTATTTAATCCTGCTGTAACGAGCAATAGGATGGAAGTATCCCCGTCATGGTAAAAGCGCGAAAAGGCAAATTTCATATCAACCGCGGTCATCATGGCAACGGTTTTGTCCAAAGGAAACCCTTTCGACTGAAGAAATTGCTTCATTTCTTCATGGGCATCTGATGGATTATAAGTCGGGTCAACAGTTCGATTAATAAAATATTGATAATATCCATAACCTGCGTTGTGGATGGCCGTACTGATGGTGCGAAGCGGTTTTTCTGCCTCAATGGCGATATATTCTCCATAATATTTGATAGAGTTGAGTGTTATCATGATTTTCCCTCTTTTTGTAAACTCTATATGTACGTTAACACAAATAATAGTATGGTGCGAGCCAAAATTTTTTGGCGTCCATGATGACAGTTGATTCTCAGACTCTAAAGAAAAAGCAGCTCAAGTTGAACGGCTTTAAGAAAATTTCAGTTTTTGAACCGCGCTGCAAACCGCATATTTCACGTGTTCGTAAGTTAATCCTCCCTGCACGTATGCAGTATACGGCGGACGGATTGGGCCGTCAGCTGTCAGTTCGATGCTGGAGCCTTGCACAAAGGTGCCTGCAGCCATAATGACATCATCTTCATAACCAGGCATATAGGATGGCACAGGCGCATAGTGGGCGTTGATTGGAGAAGCTGCTTGGATTTCTTGGCAAAAGGCAACCATTTGCTCTGCCGTTTGGAATGAAACGGTCTGGATTAAATCGGTGCGGTATTCCGTATAGTGAGGAGTTGTTTTCATTCCCACCTCTTCCAGCATCGCAGAAGTGAAAATTGCTCCTTTCAAACTTTGAGCAACTACATGAGGCGCTAAGAAAAATCCTTGATAAAAATCGATCAGCGTATTTAATGAAGCGCCTGCTTCTGCACCAATTCCTGGGCTCGTCATCCGAAAGGCGCATTTTTCCACTAAATCGGCTCTTCCAGCGATGTAACCGCCCGTTTTTGCAAGACCTCCCCCCGGATTTTTAATGAGAGAGCCTGCCATTAAATCCGCTCCAACTTCGATTGGTTCAAGCTTTTCCACAAACTCCCCATAGCAATTGTCCACAAAAATGACGACATCTTTCTTGATTTCCCGCACTTTTTCACACATTTCGCGAATTTGTTCAATGGTAAAGGATGGTCTAGTGGCATAACCTTTTGAACGCTGAATGGCTATCATTTTTGTGTTTTCATTGATGGCTTTTTGGACGCCTTCCCAATCGATTTCCCGATCGTTAATTAAGTCGATATGCCGATAGCGGATGCCAAAATCTTTTAAAGAACCTGTATCTTTTTCTCCTCCATCGACAATGGATTGAAGGGTATCGTAAGGTTTCCCTGTTATATAGATGAGTTCATCTCCCGGACGAAGCACGCCGAATAAGCTTAAGGTGATGGCATGGGTTCCGGAGATGATTTGGCTTCTAACAAGGGCGCTTTCTGCACCAAATACTTCCGCATATACCCGCTCTAGCGTATCTCGTCCTTCATCGTCATAGCCGTAGCCAGTGGATGGATTCAAATGAAAGTCGCTTACTTGATGTTTTCGGAAGGCTGTTAATACTTTTTGCTGATTGAAAAAAGCTGTTTCTTCCACTTTTTCAATGTACGGTTTTATTTTTTCTTCTATTTTTTTTGCAAGTTCTACGATTTCCGGTTTTAAGTTTGATACAAACATTTCGAATACTCCTGTCTAAAATCTTACTGTTTATCCTATATCATCTTATCAATTCGTTGTTAGGAGTCAACTGTATTGTAAGGGATGGTTTTTTCAAAATCCATTTTAAACTTATGCAGGAAATTTCGAATAGCGAATGTCCATCCAATTCCATAAAAAAAGCGGAGTCCTGTGAAGAACCCCTTCTCATTTATATTATTTAAATTCCAACTCTCCGTCGTATTCCAACATACCGCCTTCAAGGTTGACTACATTAAATCCATTGGCTTCCAAAAATTCGCAAGCTTTCCCGCTGCGGTTTCCAGACCGGCATACGATAATGTATTGTTTTGACGGATCTAATTCATTCATGCGTTCAGGAATGGAGCCAAGGGGAATATGTACTGCTCCAGGAATCATGCCATTAGCAACTTCAAAATCTTCCCGAACGTCAATAATATTCAAGTCCTCATTAGCATCCAATAAATTGATTAATTCTTCTGTAGTCATTGTTTTCATGAAAAAAACCCTCCAAACCTTTTCATATGCTACTTATTATAATCTACAATAGAAAAATCGGCGAGTCTGAAACTTCTCATCTTACATTTGCTATAAAACGAATGGACATGATTGTTGCGCAATCTACTGCGCAAACACATCATGCCCATCTTTTTTTTGCAAAGACTTCTTATGAAATTTTAGTTGTTTTCTTCAGATTGAAACTGAACATTTTTGGATGGTGAAAATGTTGAAATAGCATGTTTATAAATTAAATGCTGTTTTCCTTCCGATTCAATTAACACAGTAAAGTTATCGTAGGATTTGACTGTTCCTTTTAATTGGAAGCCATTTAATAAAAAGACAGTAACAAAAGTATTGCTTTTACGCAAATTGTTTAAGAAAGTATCTTGTAAATTGATTGATTTCACACCGCACACCTCATCTATTTTTTTCTCTAGTGTAAAATATTCGATAGCATGAATTTAATTTCCTTCTTTATTATAAAAAAATTTAGACATTTTTATAATACTTCCCCAATCATTTCCTATCCAGTGTACGTCCATTTTATTTCGAAAATAGGTTAATTGCCTTTTGGCATAGCGGCGGGAGTTTTGCTTGATTTGCTCCACTGCTTCATCAAGGGAAATGCGGCCGTCCAAATATTCATACAATTCTTTATACCCTATGGCTTTGACGGCCTGCACATCTCGGATATTTCTTTCCCACAAACTTCGAACCTCATCAAGCAACCCTTGTTCCATCATTATATCCACCCGCTCATTGATGCGTTTGTACAATTCTTCCCGGTCGATATTCATTCCGATAATGAAGTGATTGTACAATGGAACATGGCCTCGGTTCAGCTCTTCCGATTGTTTGGATATGCCATGCAGTTCTATTAATTCCAGTGCTCGGATGACGCGGCGGGTATTATTTGGATGAATTTGTTTTGCCGTTTCCGGGTCGAGGGCCGCCAGTTTTTCATGCATTGCTTTTGGCCCGATTTTTGCCAATTCTTCATAATATTTTTTCCGCGCTTCTTCATCTACTTTTTCTTCTGCAAATTGAAAATCATACAAAACCGCTTGAATATACAAGCCTGTACCGCCAACAATAATCGGCAATTTTTTTCGGCTTTGTATTTCTTTTATTTTTTCCCGTACCAATCGTTGATATTCCGCAACGGAAAAACTTTCTGTCGGCTCTTTAAAGCTTAATAAATGGTGGGGGATGCCTTCCATTTCTTCTTCACGGATTTTGGCGGTGCCGATATCTAGCCCTTTATATACTTGCATCGAATCCCCGTTAATAATTTCACCGTCAAAGGCTTTTGCCATTTTAATGCTTAATGCCGTTTTTCCTGAAGCCGTTGGACCAACGATGGTCACTACATCAATATATTTTTGTTTTTCCATTTTCTTAACCACCGTAATAATACTTCATAAACTAGTTCTTTATTTTGTTCATTTAAAATTTCGTGGCGCATCCCTTCAAATAAATAAACCGCCACGTTTTCAAGACCTGCTTTTGTCAACTCTTTGGCAACTTGGAAAACCCCTTTTCCATTATTCCCAACTGGGTCTATGCTGCCGCTGATGAAAAGGACAGGCAAATCTTTGCGGATTTTTTTATTTTCCTCTTTTCGGCTAATGAGCAATAACCCATCCGTTAAATCTTTAAAAAATTGATGGGTTGGGATGAATCCGCAATATGGGTCTTCTATATATGTTCTCACTTCTTTCACATCGCTTGTCAACCAATCGAAAGGCGTTCTTGCGTTTTCAAAATGTTTATTGAAACTTGAGAATGATAATTCATTCATTAATTTGCTTTCTATCTCTTTTCCTTGGAAGCGGACAAGAGATTTTGCAAGGATATTCCCGATATAATGCAAAGCTGTTGTTGAGCCGGTTCCGCAAAGAATACATTGATGAATGAGGCTTGAATGAAGCTGAATAAATCTTCGGGCAAGGAATGAACCCATGCTATGCCCGAATAAAATAGTGTCGCATTGCCGATTCATCGTTTCATTCATAATTTCATAAACGTCTTCTACAACCCGCTCAAATCCATCTTCATCACAAAAATAACCGAATTTGCCGCTCGCTTCTCCCGTTTTTCCGTGGCCGCGATGGTCATGGACAATCACCCGATACCCTTCCCGGCAAAGCAATTGGGCAAACTCGTCATAACGCTCGCCATGCTCCGCCATTCCGTGAAGAATATAAAAGTTTCCAACAGGGTTTTCTGTTTCATAAATTCTAGTATAGATTTGCTGCCCATCACTCATCTCAATCCAACGCGCCTCTTTCATTGCCATCACCCTTTGCATCATGAATCAATTGATTTAACTGCATGGTATAAAATAATTTTTCACTCTCAGAATAGCCAATCCTTTCACTCATTATGTCAATGACTGCATCTTTTGTTTGTTCCACCAGCGCGAGATTAAAATACATGAGGTTCGTTCTGCGGATGAAAAAATCGGCTGGCGTGTATGCCATTTCTTGGTAAATGCTGTAAAGTAACTGGGCATACAACGATTTCGGAAGGGTTTCAGCAGCTTTTTCCTTGCCTAATAACTCAAAAACCCGGTCGATATTGGTGCCATACATTTTGGCAAGCATTTTGGCATCACCGAAATTGAGCCCATATTTTGCTCCTTCCATTGCCTTTTTGTTTAGAAAATCCTCAAAACGAGAGGAACGAAGCCCTTCTGAACCGGATAAAGGAAGCTTTTTCGTCATGCACTTTTTGGCATGCCGGAAACGATGTTTTTTTACAATTTTGTCCACAATTCGCTCCGACATCAGCCGATACCCTGTGAGCTTTCCGCCGGCGATGGTCATCAAGCCGCTTGGGGACGTCCAAACTTCATCTTTCCTGGAGATGTCTGACGGGTTCTTTTTCTCTTCATATATCAGAGGACGAATGCCCGCCCAAGTGGATTCGATATCCTTAAACCCTATAGAGAGAGTTGGAAAGACAGATTTTAAAGCATCCAGCAAATATTCTATATCTTCTTTTTCTGCAACAGGATGAATCGGATCATCTTCATAAAAAGTGTCGGTTGTTCCCACATATATTTTTTGTTCCCTTGGAATGGCAAAAACCATCCGTCCATCCTTTGCATCAAAATATATAGCTTGCTCTAAAGGAAGCACGGATTGATCCAGCACAATGTGGATGCCTTTTGTTAATCTCAATGTTTTTTCTTTCTTTTGATTTGGCACGTCTTTTTTTAACAGCTCATCCACCCATGGCCCGGTAGCATTAATGATTTGAGTTGCATGAATCGTAATCATTTCACCGGAAATTTCATCGCGCACTTTCGCTGCTGCAATGCGGTTTTGATGATAAATAAAATCTGTCACCCTGGCATAATTCAAGCAGATGGCTTTATACTCCACCGCTTTCTTCAACACTTCAAGGGTGAGTCTTGAATCATCGGTTTTATATTCCACATAATATCCTGCACCTAGCAATCCTTCTTCTTTCAAAAAAGGAACGAGTGCCAATGTTTCCCTCTTTGAAAGCATTTTCCGCCGCTCCGATTTGCGGACTCTCGCAAGAAAATCGTAGAGTTTTAATCCAATTGATGTTGATATCATTCCCAAAGAGCCATCTTTATAAATGGGGAGCAGCATTTTCTCAGGGGTGGTCACATGAATGCTATTTTCATAGACGATTTCCCGCTCTTTTCCTACTTCTGCAACTAGTCGAAATTCCAATTGTTTTAAATAGCGCAGCCCCCCATGAATCAGCTTGGTTGAACGGCTGGAAGTGCCGCCAGCGAAATCTTGCATATCAACAAGCGCAACGGACAAGCCTCTTGATGCAGCATCCAGAGCAATGCCAGCACCGGTAATACCGCCGCCGATTACTAGTACATCAAAAGAATAGCTATTCAATAAATGCAAAATTTTGGAACGATCTTGAAATGAAAACATCCGAGCACTCCTTTATTCTGTTTGGCTGCTTCCCCTTACATCACCCGTTTAAACATTTTTTCAATCTCGTAAGTTGAGAAATGAATCATTACTGGACGTCCATGAGGGCAAGTAAATGGATCTTCCGCTTTTCTCAAATCTCGGATTAAAGCTTCCATTTGCTCTTTTGTTAAATAATAATTGGCTTTAATGGAACGTTTGCAGCTCATCATAATGGCCGCATCTTCCCGCAGTTTTTTGACATCGGTTTTTTTCGTTTTCAATACTTGTTGGATTAATTCCTCAATAATTTCCTGTTCAAATCCTTTTGGAAACCAAGTCGGATGTTCCCTCACGACAAAGGAAGAAGGTCCAAAGTCTTCAAGAAATACCCCCACTTCCTCAAGGGCATTTCGATTTTCTTTTAAAATCAACGCTTCATCTTGCGTGTAATGGAACGTCAACGGGAGAAGCAGCGCCTGCCGCTCATTCGGATCCACTTCACCTACTTTTTCCCGAAAATATTCATATTTAATACGCTCTTGGGCAGCGTGCTGGTCAATTAAATAAAATCCGTCTTCCATTTGGGCTACGATATATGTTCCATGAATTTGGCCGACCACTTCAAGCTCAGGAAAAGGCTCTTTTTTCTCCTTGGGGGCTTCTTCATCCAACACAGGAGTTGTTTGTTCCGCTAGTTGAGCTTCCCTTTGGTTTTCATCGCTTTTTGGTTCTGCCCATTCTTCCACATAGTCAGTCGGCGATATTTCTTCTAATTCACTTGTTGGACTTTCATTAACCACCTCAGCGTCTTTTTTTAACCGTTCCACAATCGTTTGGAATTTCGATTCATTAATGGTCGGTTGTTTCCAAATATTCAATTGTTCATTTGCCGGACGGGACACCTTCTCTTTTTTTTGCACTAACGGAACATTCATATGCCCGCGGATGGCATTGCGGATGGTGTTTTCAATTAAAGGAAGCAGTTCTTCCTCTTTACTAAGACGAATTTGCAGCTTGGCAGGATGCACATTTACATCCGTTAAATACGGATCTCCTTCAATATACAACACGACGATTGGATATCTTTCAATCGGCAAAAAGGTATGGTAGGCATCCACAATAGTTTTTTGAATAATATAATGCTTCACCCATCTTCCGTTTACAAAGATGGACATATAGTTTTTGGATGCCCGAGAAATTTCAGGCAGCGTTGCATAGCCGTGGATGATATAGTCCTTTGATTCTCCCCGAAAAGGAATCATTTTTTTGGCATTTTGCATTCCGTAAATAGCTGCTAATACTTGTTGAACATTTCCTCGGCCATTGGTTTGAAGAAGAGTTCCTCCGTTATGGACGAGCTTAAAAGCAATATTGGGATACGCGAGGGCTAAGCGATTCATTAAATCAATGGAATGGCCAAGTTCCGTTTGAATCGTTTTTAAATATTTCAGCCGTGCCGGTGTATTATAAAACAATTGGGAAACGGTAATTTCCGTTCCTCTTCTAAGCGGCCCAGGTTTTTTCGATACAATTGTTCCTCCTTCAAGCTCCAGTTCCACTCCCGACTCTCCGTCAGATGTCACCAATCGCAATTTCGAAACAGCTGCGATAGATGCCAACGCCTCTCCACGGAAACCGAGCGTACGGATGCGAAACAAATCTTGCTCCTTTGAAATTTTTGATGTGGCATGGCGGGCAAAACAAAGCTGTGCATCCTCTTCATCCATGCCGCTCCCATTGTCAATGACTTGAATGGAGGAAAGCCCTGCTTCTTCAAGGAACACTTCAATGGAAGTACTTCCGGCATCTATGGCGTTTTCCACCAGCTCTTTGACAACGGATGAAGGCCTTTCCACTACTTCCCCTGCTGCAATTTTATTGGAAAGCCATTCATCCATGAGCCGAATTTTTCCCATCGGTATCCCTCCTTAATTCTTTAGTGATTGCTGCAATTGATAAAGCAGATTCATGGCTTCGATCGGCGTCATTGATACGATGTCAGCTTTTTGCAGCGCTTTTATTACTTCCTGTTCATTGGAGTTTAACGAAATTTTCTCCTGTTTTGGTTCCTCTTCAAATAAAGAAAGTTGAAAAACTTCTTCTTTTTCTTGTTTTGCGCCCCCCACTTGCTGGGATTCAAATTGTTCCAAAAGGGTTTGGGCTCGGTCGATAATTTCCTGCGGCATGTTGGCAAGTTTTGCTACATGCACGCCATAGCTTTTATCTGCCGCCCCTTTTTTTACTTTATGCAAAAATACCACATTGCCATGTTTCTCAACTGCGCTGACATGTACATTTTGCAGTCTTTGAAGCTCTTCTTCCAACGCCGTAAGTTCATGATAGTGGGTAGAGAATAAAGTGTTTGCGCCGATATGGTCATGAATATATTCCATCATTGCTTGGGCTAGAGCCATGCCATCATATGTGGATGTACCGCGCCCGATTTCATCAAATAACAACAAACTTCTTTCCGTTGCATTCGTAATGGCATTTTGGCTTTCAAGCATTTCCACCATAAAGGTAGATTGTCCACTGGCTAAGTCATCCGCTGCACCAATCCGTGTGAAAATTTGGTCTGTAATTGGCAATTCGGCTTCATCGCAAGGCACGTAGCAACCCATTTGCGCCATAATGACAATGAGCGCCACTTGACGCATATATGTACTTTTCCCAGACATATTTGGTCCGGTAATCAGCATCATATTTTTCTCTTCTGTCAACACACAATCGTTTGGTACATACCCTTGTTTATTCAGCATTTTTTCAACGACCGGGTGTCTTCCTCCGAGAATTTTCAAACTTTTTCCATCGTGGAATTTTGGTTTTGTAAATTGATATTTTTCGGAAACGACCGCAAAGCTTAAATACACATCCAATTCGCTGATGAGTGAAGCGAGCTGCTGAACGCGGGGAATATATTCTTTCAGCTGTTCCCTCAACTTCACAAACAATTCATATTCAAGGGCTAAACTTTGTTCTTCCGCATGTAAAATTTGCGTTTCTTTTTCTTTTAATTCCTCTGTGATAAAGCGTTCGGCATTGGCTAAGGTTTGCTTTCTGAGATAGCGTGAAGAATCGATATTTGTTAAATTCGATTTCGTTACTTCAATGTAATAACCAAACACTCTGTTAAAACCGATTTTCAAATTCTTAATGCCCGTTCTTTCCCGTTCCTTTTGTTCCAATTGGGCAATCCAATCTTTTCCGTTTCGTGCAATGTAGCGCAGTTCATCCAGTTCTTTGCTGTAGCCTTCACGGATGACGTCCCCTTCTTTAATCGCAATAGGCGGATGGTCGGTGATGGCCTTGGAAAGCAAGTCTTCAATATCTTCACAAGCATCTATTTTATTGGCAAGGTTTATAAGCATCTCTTTATTGCTTTCCAATAGCTTTTCTTTAATGGCAGGTACTTGTCTAAGGGACTCTCGGAGCTGGGCCAAATCTCTGCCCCCGACATTTCCAAATGCCACTCGGCCAGCCAGTCGTTCCAAATCATATACTTTTCTTAAAAGTTCTCTCAGTTCATCTCGCAGGAAAAATTCATCGATTAAATCTGTGACGGTATTTAATCGTTCTTCAATAAGCGTACGATTGGCAAGAGGTTGATGGAGCCATTGTTTCAGCTTCCTTCCTCCCATGGCTGTGACCGTCTCATCTAAAATCCATAATAATGTTCCTTTTTGATCTTTGCCTCGAATGGATTGGAGCAATTCCAGATTCCGCTTTGAATTAGCATCAATTTGCAAATATTGTTTTGATTCCGTATAAGCAAAAGGCTTAATATGGGATAGGGAGCGCATTTGTGTTTTTTCAATATATTGGAGCAAATATTTCGCCGCGCCGCAGCATTTTTTTGGCAAATGAATTAAATATTTGCTTGCTTTCCCTTCTTCCATCTCTTCATTTTCAATGGATAACACGATGCCAAGGTTTGCCGCCTGCTCCTGTAGAACGAGCTTCAATTCTTCCGTCACAACTAGTTCCCGAATATTGTAGGCTTGGAGCTGTTGAAAAAGCCCTTTTATGCCGCCTTCAACGATGAAAGAATTCCCTTCTCCCGTGGATACATCCAAATACGCCAAAGCAAATTCTTGTTCTGACAACCGCTCGGCACAACCAATAAAAATATTGGATTTATTATCAATCGTTTTTCCTTCTACCAGCGTCCCAGGTGTGATGACTTGAATCACTTCCCGTTTCACAACGCCCTTTGCCTGTTTTGGGTCTTCCACCTGTTCACATATGGCTACTTTATACCCTTTTGATACTAACGTTTCAATATAACTTTGGGCGGAGTGATAAGGTACGCCGCACATCGGCACCCGTTCCTCTCCCCCCGCATCCCGGCCAGTTAATGTAATCTCAAGAATTTGAGATGCTTTAATGGCATCTTCAAAAAACATTTCATAAAAATCGCCTAAGCGAAAAAAAAGAAAAGCATCTTCATATTCCGCTTTAATAGTTAAATACTGTTGCATCATTGGTGTGTATGTAGTCATGATATTCCCTCACTTAAATTTCTCTAACATATTATAACACGATGAAAATTACTGCGAGTAATGAGAACAAACCCTTTTTAAAACATTAGGAGCACCATCTCATTTTATAGTTGATGGTGCCCTTAATGCAGATTATTGAAAGGATGAAGAGTCGCTGCGGTTTGACTCTTTGTAATCAAAGTCTGATGAACTTGAAGAGGATGAAGAGCTAGAGGATTCATCTTCGTCTTCAGCATCGTCAAAATTCCATTCTTCTTCAAATTCAATTGGATGTACAGATACAACGATTTTTGTTTCACCGATGAGTTCAACTAAGAATTCCCGTTCTATTACAATGTTGAAGCAATCGCCTTTTTGATTGATGATAGCTTCTATGCAGTTAGGCTGCTGCAACACTTTTACATGCACTTCATTGGAGTCGATGATTTCTTCATCGCGATAATGCAATTTAATGCGGTCTTTATATGGAATTGTTTCTGAATAAACAGCTGTTTTGGAATGGTTATTGTAAGCATACCATACGTTAACATCGTATTTACCAGAAACCTCAACATATTTTCCGACTTTTTTCGCAGAGTAGTGATGATTGATCACCCAGCATCCTAAAATGCTTGTTGGCGTGTTCGGTGGACGCAACACTTCACTGGATTCGGTACGTTTTTTCCCCTTTGCAATAACCGCTTTTGTCACAATTTGACGCAAACGTTTCAAATATTTTCCTCCTTTACATCTCGTCGACCTATTGTATGCGACAAATGCCTAATTGGTGAAAAATTTTTTTGATTTTATCGAAATCCGGTAGAGATTGTCGTTTTGAGGATTGGAATACGTTGGGGCATTTGCCTAACAAACATATCGTATTAAAGAAGGTCAAAATGTGTTCCAATTTGCATGTTTTTTCAAAAAGAAAAAGCTACTGGAAAATCTTGCTTGATTTTCCTCGTAGCTTTCATTCATTATGAGCAGCTGCCAGGGTTGGAATATTTCACTTTCGAACCTGTTTCGCCTGTTAGCAAATTGCCGCCTGTTGCTTCGATAATATCGTTTGTCACCGTTGTTGCGATGGCGTTGGATACTAATTGCAGCAAATCATTCACTTCCAATTGGGATTGCTTAAATTGCTGTACAACTGGAATTTCATCGATTTCTTTTTCAATTTCCTCAATTTTTTTCTCCACTAATTTCAATGCTTTTTCTTTTCCTAAATGTTGAAAGTTAACCGCTTGTTTTTGGAGCGATTTTAAGCTGGCAATTTTTTCACGAACAAATTGGTTTTCATTGATTTGCGCTTCCGCCCTTTTGAAAAATTCCACTTCTTCAGTTTGGGCAATCATGTGAGCAATTTCCTTAGCCTTTTCAACGATTTCATCTTTTGTATAAAGTTTTGTTGACATTATACATTCACCTCATCCCGTTTTACTACTTCCACGAATTCCCCGCGGAGTGAGTAGGAACTAGCTTTCGTAATTTTCACTTTCACCAACTGGCCAATCAATTCTTTTGGACCTTCAAAGTTGACTAATTTGTTTCTTCGAGTATATCCAGCTAATACGTCGCTACGTTTTTTGCTCTCGCCTTCAACAAGCACTTCAACAATTTGGTTTTCGTATTTTTTCAAAGCAGCTCTTGAAAATTCTTCCACTACTTGGTTGAGTCGTTGTAAGCGATCTTTTTTCACTTCCATTGGAACATTGTCTTTCATTTTTGCAGCTGGCGTTCCTTCACGAGGTGAATAAATGTATGTGAATGCAGATTCAAAACCAACTTCACGATATAAATCAAGTGTTTCTTGGAATTGCTCTTCCGTCTCATTTGGATAGCCAACAATAATGTCTGTTGTCAATGCCACATTAGGAATGGCCGCTTTAATTTTGCGAACAAGTTCTAAGAATTGTTCTCTTGTATATTTGCGAGCCATGATTTTCAAAATCTCATTGGAACCTGATTGAACAGGCAAATGAATATGCTCTACCAAGTTTCCGCCTTTTGCCAACACTTCGATTAAGTGATCGTCGAAGTCGCGCGGATGGCTTGTTGTAAAGCGAATGCGCGGAATATCGATTTTGCGCAATTCATCCATTAAATCGCCAAGACGGTAGTTGATATCCGTGAAATCTTTTCCATAAGCATTGACGTTTTGGCCAAGAAGCATGATTTCTTTATAGCCTTGTGCTGCAAGTTCTCTTACTTCTTGAATAATTTCTTCCGGTCTTCTGCTGCGCTCTTTACCGCGTGTATATGGAACGATGCAGTATGTGCAGAATTTATCGCAGCCATACATAATGTTTACCCATGCTTTGATAGAACCTTGGCGGGCTTTTGGAAGGTTTTCAATAACGTCCCCTTCCTTAGACCAAACTTCAATGACCATTTCTTTGGACATATAAGCTTCTTTTAAGATAAATGGAAGGCGGTGTATGTTATGGGTACCAAACACCATATCCACGTGCTGATATTGAGTTAAAATTTTATTGACAACGGATTCTTCTTGGGACATGCAGCCGCATACACCAAGAAGCATATCTGGTTTTTCCCGTTTGTATTTTGCAAGAAGGCCTAATTCGCCAAATACTTTATTTTCCGCATTTTCGCGAATGGCGCATGTATTTAATAGAACGACATCCGCATCCTCTACCGTATCCGTCGGTTCATAGCCTAGTTGAAGGAAAATGCCAGCCATGACTTCTGAATCGTGTTCGTTCATTTGGCATCCATAAGTGCGGATATAGAATTTGCGGCCGTCTCCCATGCCTCGAAATTCTTCAGGAATTTTGAAATCTTTATAGTATTTCACTTCTTCTTTACCGCGTTTTTTCGCATCTTTTAAAGAAGGAGCAGTAATCACTCGTTCAAAATATTTACTATAATCTTTTTCCGTTTTTTGTGGCTTCGGCTGTGCTGCCTGATTATTCGCTAAACGTTGTTCTTCGTTCATTGATTATGAATGACTCCTTTCTACTGGATTCATAGAGGAATCCCATTTTAATATTATAACGAATAATTCAATAATAGGACAATATGAATAATACAATTATGCGCTTTTTGACATATTTATGGTTCTGAAAAAAATTGTTCATATTGTTCTTGATTTTTTTCTTTTAAAATCGTTAAAAAAATGAGGCAATATTGAACAACGGAAAACCAGTTTAATTGATAATTTTGTTCAAATTGGTGCTTGGGCATTTCCAAAACCGATATAAAAAGCTTTGTCGGTTCGATCTTTTTTTCTTGCAAATAGGCCAAAAAAGCAAGGAAATTTTTATGATCGTCTACCGACAGCTTGTTTTCATCTATCAGCTTATCAATTTGTTCCCGATTTTGAAAAGAATTTGCTTTGCGGAATAATTTAACGATTTGTTCTTCCTGCCTTTTCTTTTTGATGGAGAAAAAATCAATGACATCGCTCAATGGAAAGACCTCGACTTTTTATAAAATTGCGCCCTTACTATCCATATTACCCTCTTTTTTATATGAATAAAAATAATTGATGTGAATTGTTGCAGTTTTCAAAGGAACGATTTGTTGATAAAAAATATATTGCGAAGAAACAAAAATGAAGTACCATCTACGGAAATATGCTTTCTGTTAGATGGTACTAAAATTTCATTACAGGAATTCTTTGACTAACTCGTTAAATTGTTCCTCGCTAATTTTCAAATCCATGTCAACTAGCGGTTTTTCAGAGAAGCCTTCCAATTGTTCTTCATATGGTACAGATTCAAGGTCTTGGTAAACAATTCCTGTGACAAGCCCTTCTTTTTCCATTACCGTTTGCATCGCAAGTTCTCTGTTTTGAGGATCGTATCCTTCAATGTCATCTAATTTTGTTAAATGTTCTTTAAACCATTCATAGGTATTTACTTTATTGTACGTTACACAAGGGCTGAAGACATTAATGAATGAAAATCCTTTGTGCTGGATTCCCGCTTCAATCAAAGCCGTTAATTCTTTAATATCGGATGAAAAACCTTGGGCAACAAATGTTGCACCGGCTGATAAAGCAAGTTCCAATGGATTAATAGAAGGCTCTTTGGAACCTTGCGGCGATGATTTTGTAACGAAACCGTATGCAGAACGCGGCGAAGTTTGTCCTTTTGTTAAACCATAAATTTGGTTATCCATTACGATATATGTGATATTGATGTTTCGGCGAATAGCATGAACCGTATGAGCCATCCCAATGGCATAACCGTCCCCGTCACCGCCTGTTGCAATTACATGCAAATCGCGGTTGGCAATTTTCAAACCTTGGGCGATTGGCAATGCACGGCCATGGGTACCGTGGAATCCATAGGAGTTGATATAGCCGCTGATGCGTCCTGAACAGCCAATTCCGGAAATGACTGCTAGTTCATGGGGTTCAATTCCCACATTGGCAGCCGCTCTTTGAATAGCCGCCTGTACGGAGAAATCCCCGCATCCAGGACACCAGTTAGGTTTTACATTGTTACGAAAATCTTTAAATGTTGCCATTAGTCAAGCAACTCCTTTACACGAGTTTTTAGTTCAAGAGGCAAGAATGGAGTGCCGTCATATTTCGTAATATTAAATGTTTTATCATGAGCGCCGATGTTCATTTTCATGATATTGGCTAGCTGCCCAGTTGCATTATTTTCCACTACGATGACTTTTTTCGCCCGTTCAACATAAGGACGCAATTCATTTGATGGGAATGGATGAATTAAGCGTACATGCACATGATTCGTTTTAATGCCTTCTTCATCCAATTGTGGACGAACTTCTTCAATGGCGCCTCTTGTTGAGTTAAAACCAACGATTAATACATCGGCTTCTTCATGCGGCGCATCCACATAAATTGGATCTTTGAAATTCACATAATTCAATTTGCGCAAACGCTTGTCCATTTGAATTTTTCGATTTAACGGCGCTTCTGCAGGTTTTCCTGTTTCATCATGCTCATTACCTGTTACGTGATGAATGCCGTGAAGCTGGCCAGGTACAACGCGCGTTGAAATGCCGTCATCAGTAACTTCAAAACGTTTAAAATCTTCTTTTGGATCTTTTTCAGGCAATTCTCCCAAGTTCAATTTGCCTCGGCGAATTTCAATTTTTGAGTAATCAAAAGGCTCTGCTGTTTGTTTACCTAAAGCCAATTGCAAATCGGTCATGACAATGACTGGGAGCTGCAGTTCTTCTGCGATATTAAAAGCTTGGATTGTATCGTAAAAGGCTTCTTCAATGGTAGATGGGGCAATAACCACTTTTGGAATTTCCCCGTGGGTACCATAAAGCAGCGCCATCAAATCAGATTGTTCTTGTTTTGTTGGAAGCCCTGTTGATGGACCGCCACGCTGCGTATCTACAATAACAAGCGGCTGCTCTGTCATGCCGGATAAACCAATGGATTCCATCATGAGTGACAAACCTGGTCCCGCTGAAGCTGTGAACGCCCGAACTCCGCCAAAGTTTGCACCGATGGCCATTGTACATGCGGATATTTCATCTTCCGTTTGAATTACTGTACCACCGAATTTCGGAAGTTTTTTAATTAAATATTCCATAATTTCTGAAGCCGGAGTGATTGGATAAGCTGCCATAAATCGTGCACCTGCAGCAATCGCACCTAAAGCTACAGCATCATTTCCGATCATGAATAATCGGCGTTTGCCGTCTGCTGGCTCCAATTGCCACTTGCCAACTTTATCGCCAATAAGATCACAAGTAGCAGCATATCCACGTTGGATTGCTTCCATGTTCTTTTTGACCACTTCTTCCCCTTTGCGGCCAAAAATTTCCTCAACGACTTCCTGGAAATTATCAATTGGCAAGTTTAATAAAGCACTAGTGGCGCCAATCGCAACCATGTTTTTCATCAATGAAGTACCTAACTCGGAAGCGATTTCAGTAAATGGAACAGCAAAAAGAGGTGCCTTTGAGTCTTCTGGATTGACTGGTTCAAATTTGCTGTCCGCTAAAATAATGCTGTCTTCTGTTAATTCCTTATAGTTGACTTCAATTGTTTCCTGGTCGAAAGCAACTAAAATATTTAAATCGTCCGCAATGGCACGAACTGGTGTTGGGCGAACGGTAATTTTATTGTTTGTATGTCCCCCTTTAATGCGGGAAGAGAAATGACGATAGCCGTAAAGATAATATCCTAAACGGTTCATGGCCATCGCAAAAATTTCTCCAGTACTTTCAATACCTTCACCTTGTTGCCCACCGACTTTCCACGAAAGCTGATGTAACATTTTAACATCTCCTTAGAAACATTTAATTACTCATTACATACATTTTCTTTATCTAAATATAACATGAATCCAGCACCTTGAAATATGAAAAACAATCGTTCTTCTCAATTTCAGACCTTTGACGGAAAGCGTTGTTCATTATTTTGTAACCACTTTAGAGCGCTTAATTTATTCAAGATAATTTTCATTTTGGAAAGGCTTGAAAATTATTATTTCCGAATAGGTTTTTTATGCAAAAAAAATAACGGAGAAAACATTTCGTTTTTCTCCGTTCATTTGGAAGAAAAGTTTTCATTCGCCACTTTGAATGATTTAACGCTGGCGTTTCTCTACTACAAGTTTTAGTGCAGTACGATCTTCGCCACCAATTTGGATGTCTGCAAAAGCTGGTGAGCAAACTAAATCTGTTCCGCTAGGTGCTACATACCCGCGAGCGATGGCAACAGCCTTTACCGCTTGGTTCAAAGCACCAGCACCTACAGCCTGCATTTCCGCAAATCCTTGCTCACGAATTACCGCAACAAGCGCACCTGCTACAGAATTTGGATTTGAGCGAGATGATACTTTCAATGAATCCACATTTATTCCTCCCCATACTTGCATTTTTAATGATTTTGGCATTCATTCAAAGGACTTGAACTTGTGTCCGTAGCACATTGTATGCAGCAAAGTAGAAAAATAGAATCATTTTGGAAGGGAATCATGCAAAAAAACTTGGGAACTAGCCTTGAAAAGGATAGTCATCATTGATGTAGATTCTTTCGCAGTATGTGGCTTTTCCGGTTTCATTATCAATATCTACGAAAAAACCGCTGAATACGTCTCTTCCCGATTTTGGAACTTCGAATCGAGAAGGCATATTCGTTTGAAATTTGTAGATGACGCTTTCTTTTTTCATTCCTAAAATTTCATCGTATGGTCCCGTCATCCCTACATCTGTTATATATGCAGTACCTCCTGGGAATATTCTCGCATCTGCTGTTTGAACATGGGTATGGGTGCCTACCACTGCAGAAACCCGTCCATCCACATACCATCCAAATGCAATTTTTTCGCTCGTTGCTTCACCATGAAAATCAATAAAAATTAATGGTGAAATTTTTCTCGCTTCTTCGACTAATTCATCTGCCATTCGAAACGGATCTTCATGGGGAGGAAGAAATACGCGGCCATGTAAATTGATGACCGTTAAAATATGTCCATTTTTTGTAATTTGAACAATTCCTTTTCCAGGCGCCTCTTTCGAAAAGTTTGCAGGACGAATCAAGTATGGGGCTTCATCAATAAACTCAAAAATTTCCTTATTATCCCAAGTGTGATTGCCCATTGTAATCACATCAATGCCCATTTGCAAAAGCTGCTGATAAATTTTTTGAGTAATGCCTCGACCCGCTGCTGCATTTTCTCCGTTCGCAATAACGATATCAGGTTCGTATTTTTTCTTTAATCTAGGCAAATATTTTTCTACCGCCTCTCGTCCAATGGAGCCGACGATATCACCAATAAATAGTACCTTCAATGTTACTACCACACTTTCTATAAAATCGATTCAATTTTACCATTTTACTGTTCGTAAATCTAATGGAATGTTATGTTGTACAATCTCTAAAAAGGATTCATTTAATTTTTCGCCCAAACAGCCGGTACTATGATAAAAAAACAAGGGCATTCATTCCCTTGTCCAAAATTTTATAAATGGAGAGTTTCTGATGTTCCTAAAAAATGGCTTTTACAAAACCTCCAATGAATAATACCCTCTCTTGACGATTGTCAAAAGAGGGTTTTGTTTACTTCGCGTATTCCACTGCTCGCGTTTCGCGAATAACTGTCACTTTAATGTGACCTGGATAGTTGAGTTCTTCCTCAATTTGTTTACGAATATCCCGCGCAAGTCGGTGAGCCTGCAAATCATCAATTTTTTCAGGCTGCACAATAATTCGGATTTCACGGCCTGCTTGGATAGCGTATGATTTTTCAACGCCTTCATAGGATTCGGAAATTTCTTCTAATTTTTCCAAACGGCGAATATAGTTTTCAAGGGTTTCACTGCGGGCACCTGGACGAGCAGCCGATAAAGCGTCTGCTGCTGCCACAATCACAGCAATGACACTTGTTGGTTCCACATCGCCATGGTGGGAGGCAATGCTGTTGATAACCACCGGATGTTCATTGTACTTCGTTGCAAGCTCAACGCCAATTTCCACGTGGCTTCCTTCCACTTCATGATCGATGGCTTTACCAATATCATGCAAGAGTCCTGCCCGTTTCGCAAGAGCGACATCTTCGCCTAATTCAGCAGCCATGAGCCCTGCCAAATGAGCGACTTCGATGGAATGTTTCAATACATTTTGGCCATAGCTTGTCCGATATTTCATGCGGCCCAAAATTTTAATTAAATCTGGATGTAAGTTATGAACACCCACTTCAAAAGTTGTCAACTCACCCGTTTCGCGGATATGTTCATCCATTTCTCTGCGGGATTTTTCCACCATTTCTTCGATTCGAGCCGGGTGAATCCGTCCATCTTGCACCAATTTTTCAAGGGCAAGGCGGGCTGTTTCACGGCGAATCGGATCAAAACCGGATAAAATAACCGCTTCTGGCGTATCGTCAATAATTAAATCCACACCAGTAAGCGTTTCAAGGGTACGAATATTCCGACCTTCTCGACCGATGATTCGTCCTTTCATTTCATCATTCGGCAAGTTCACAACCGATACCGTTGTTTCTGCCACGTAATCAGCGGCATAACGCTGCATCGCTAATGCCAAAATTTCTTTTGCTTTTTTGTCAGATTCTTCTTTCGCACGAGTTTCGGCTTCTTTAATCATCAACGCAATTTCCGTTGAAAGTTCTTGCTCCACTTGTTTTAAAATAATATCCCTTGCTTCTTCTTTAGATAAAGAAGCAATGCGTTCTAATTCTGACTCCTGCTTTTTTACGAGCTCTTCCACTTTACTTTCCATTTCTTCAATATGCTGTTGTCTCTCGGCTAGAGCCTCTTCTTTTCTCTCTAGACTTGCTTCTCTCTTATTTAGAGCATCATCCTTGCGATCAAGATTTTCTTCTTTTTGCAATAACCGGTTCTCTTGTTTCTGAAGCTCAGCACGTCTTTCACGAATTTCTTTCTCAGCTTCAGTTCGAAGTTTGTGAGTTTCATCTTTTGCTTCCAATAGTGCTTCTTTTTTCAGCGCTTCTGCTTGTCGCTTAGCTTCATCTATAATGAGCTCAGCTGAGTGTTTAGCACCATTTACTTTCGATTCATTCACTTTTTTCATATAGAAATAGATAACAGCGGCACCGACAACGAGCCCAAGCAAAGCGGAGATCATGTATTCCATACGAACACCTCCTCTTGCTATTATCACATGCATTTACAGTCGGCTCATATATTGATAACAATTCTCAACATATTGCCAAATTCATTTTCATCATTGAAAAAAATTATACAGTCTAATTGTATAGTCCGGAGTTTGCTCTGTCAAGGATTGCCACCGCTTGCAGCTACTGAATTTGCCTTATTTTAAACTTTTCATTGGATAATAAAATACGATGATTTTTTGTTATTTTTTTAGAATAAAATTATTAACTTTCTAAGTATATAAAATTTCCTCTTCCCATTCATTATAGGTTCTTTTTCTTATTTTTCCATATTTTGATTAATTTTATACTTCGTGGAATAGGAATATATACAAAAATAGAAAGAGGCTGGGACAAATCTAAAAAAGAGGTTGGGACAAATCTAAAAAAACATCATTTTCTCCAAGGAGAAAATGATGTTTTTTTGATATGTTATTAAAATTGATTTCCGCGGACCCGGCTCGTTTCTCCTCTGAGTCATCCCTTCGCTCCTCGAGAAGGCTCGTCGCAGGAAAGCTTTGAATTTACTTCCTTGAACTTGCTCCGCTTTGCGACTAAGCGTGCGCGACAGGAACTCGCCCCGTCACTCCAATCAATTTTTCGTTATATCAATTTTTCGTTATATCAATTTTTTATCAAAAACTCTTTCAGCTAGCCTATAATTGTTTGTTTATGCCCCAGCCTCTTTTCCATTCATTATTCTTCATCAAATAACGGTAATTCTTCTGCAATCTCTTCGTCGTCATCAGCATGAGCGGCAATCATATATGTGTTGGAAGCCATGCCAAAAGATTCGCGAATTTTTTCTGCAATTTCATCGCGGATTTCCGGATTTGCTTTTAAAAATTGTTTTGCATTCTCCCGGCCTTGGCCAATTCGTTCATCGTTGTATGAATACCAGGAACCGCTTTTTTGAATGATGTCCAACTCAACGCCGATATCAATAATTTCGCCTTCTTTTGAAATTCCTTCGCCAAACATAATATCCACTTCAGCTGTTCGGAATGGCGGAGCTACTTTATTTTTTACCACTTTAATTTTTGTTTTGTTCCCCACCATTTCGCTTCCTTGTTTAATCGTTTCCGCACGGCGAACTTCTAAGCGGATGGAAGAATAGAATTTTAATGCTCGACCTCCAGGTGTCGTTTCTGGATTTCCAAACATAACGCCGATTTTATCCCGCACTTGGTTGATGAAAATGCAGATCGTGTTGGATTTATTAATGACGCCAGATAATTTTCGTAAAGCTTGGGACATGAGGCGCGCTTGCAATCCCATGTGAGAATCACCCATCTCGCCTTCTATTTCCGCTTTCGGCACTAATGCTGCAACTGAGTCAATGACAATAATATCAATGGCGCCGCTTCGCACTAGGGCTTCCGCAATTTCCAATGCCTGCTCGCCTGTATCTGGTTGGGAAAGAATCAATTCATCAATGTTGACGCCTAATTTTTGAGCATAAATTGGGTCTAACGCGTGTTCTGCATCAATAAATGCCGCTTGTCCACCTTGCGCCTGCACTTCCGCAATCGCATGCAGTGCCACCGTTGTTTTACCAGATGATTCTGGACCATAAATTTCGATAATGCGTCCTCTAGGATATCCTCCAACTCCAAGAGCTGCATCAAGGGCCAACGAACCGCTTGGCACTGTAGAAATTTGCAAGTCTGTTTTTTCGCCGAGTTTCATGATAGAGCCTTTGCCGAATTGCTTTTCAATTTGTTTTAACGCCATTTCTAAGGCAGCTTTACGATCACTCAAACTATTTCCTCCTTAAAAACGAATCTGTATTGTTCTGTTTCTACTATACTTCTTTTTTGAGAAATAATCAATAAAAAAGCGAACGTATTTTCGCAAAAATAAAATTTGAGCCCAATTTTAGGCTCAAATTTTATTTTTCACACCTTTTTATACCCTTTTTCTTCAAGCAATCGGATTAAATAGCTCAACGTATATTTCACTGTGCGCAAACGGTTGGTATTTCGAAAACCGGACAATTGCAGTTTTCTTGTCACTACATCATCGCCGATTGCAATGCCGATCCAAATTGTTCCAGCGGGCTGCCCATCATGGGGGTCTGGGCCAGCAGCACCTGTCAGCCCAATGCCAATATCCGTTCCAAACTTTTCCCGAACGCATTTTGCCATATGTTCAGCACATTCGCTGCTAACAATGCCATGCTGGTCAAGAATTTCATTAGGCACGCCCAGCTGGTTCATTTTTGCTTCTTTTGTATAAGTAACCATTCCGCCGACAAGGGCACCGCTAACGCCAGGGATTTCTGCAAGTTCCGAAAGAAACAGCCCCGCCGTTAAACTTTCCGCCGCTGAAATGGTGAGTTTGTGATAAAGCAGCATTTCAACCGTCTTAGAAGCAAGCGTATCATCATCTACACCATAATTGTATTTTCCAACAATGGCTAGAATCTCTTGTTTCTTTTCATGAATGAACTGCCAAGCTTCATCTTTTGAATTGGCTTTTGCTGTAATGCGCAGCATCACTTCCCCATCCGAAGCTAGAGGAGCAATGGTCGGATTTGTTTGAGCATCTAAAATATGCTGAATTTTCGTTTCCAACTCCGCCTCTCCTATGCCATAAAAACGCAGAACATGGGAAAGGATGACTCCGCCTTGGCTGATGAGGGAGACTAGGCGCGGTTTTGCTTCAAACTGAAACATCGGCTCCAATTCTTTTGGCGGACCCGGCAATAAGATGTAAGTTCTTCCACCTTTTTGGAGCATCATGCCCGGAGCTAGACCATGGTGGTTTGGCAAAACGTCGCTTCCTTCAAGCACCAGCGCCTGTTTTCGATTATTTTCTGTCATTGTTCTTCCTTGATTTTGAAAAAAGCGTTCAATGGTTTCCAACGCCTTTTCATCATATACAAGGGGAACTTTTAAATGTTCAGCAAGCGTTTCTTTTGTTAAATCGTCCTTCGTTGGGCCTAATCCCCCGGAAAAAATGATTAAATCTGCGCGGGATTCTGCAATTTCAATGGCTTTTTTCAGCCTTCCCCCATTGTCGCCAATGACCGAATGAAAGTAGACATTAATGCCTATTTCAGATAATTGGCTGGAAATAAATGTGGCATTCGTATTCGCAATTTGGCCTAACAGCAGTTCGGAACCCACAGCAATAATTTCGGCATTCATCTTTTTCCCTCGCTTATTTGGAATTGACAAACACATGGCGGTTTAAATAGAAATAATCCCAGCCGGACCAAATTGTAAAGAACAATGCTACATAAAGCATAATATCGTCAAATGGTATGCCTGCCATTGTAAAAATCGTATTGTGCAAAAGCAATGCTACAATGGCTACAATTTGCGTCCATGTTTTGATTTTTCCTAATTTGCTGGCTGCGACAATTTTTCCTTCTCCCGCCAAAATGGACCTTAAGCCCGTCACAGCAAATTCGCGGCTTAAAATGACAATCACGACCCATGCAGGAACAAAGCCCATTTCCACTAGAAGAATGAAAGCAGAAGTGACGAGCAATTTATCTGCCAACGGGTCTAAAAATTTTCCTAAGTTTGTGACAAGATTATATTTTCGGGCGAAATGTCCGTCAATCCAATCGGTGCATGATGCAACGATAAAAATTAACGCACCGACAAAATGGTGGACTGGCATCTCCGCTCCAAACAATTCCATCGTTCCCCAGTTAAAGTCAAACATCAAAATAATGACAAAAATCGGTATCAAGAGAATCCGGGAAACCGTAATTTTATTTGGTAAATTCATTGATCTCTACAACCTTTCGAGAAAGAAAATATTGGTACATCCATTATTTACTATACAACTTTTATGCGAAAGAAAATAGTCATCTTATTCAGATGACTACTGTTCCTCGCTTAATTGGATAATGATGTTTTGTGTAGTGACGTTTTGAACGTATTTAATTTCTTCGTCGTTCACAAATACTTTTGCATTGTTGGAGAAACCAAGTCGAATACGGGCATAACCGTTTGCTGTCGAATCGTGCTCAACCACATCGCCTTGCTTATAAATACCCGGTTGCACTTGTTCATTACCATTGGCATCACGGATACTTACCCATGTATCACCTAATACTTCCACACGGATGTGCATTTTATCTGTACCTGATAAATTATAAATGGTTGTAACTCCATCCGGTTGTACTTCGCCAGCAGAAATCACTTGTCCCGTTTCTTCTTCTTCCTCATTCTCCTCTTCTTCATTAGCAGCTGGCTCTTCTTCTGTTTCTTCATTTTCTTCATTATCTTTTACAGGTGGTGTTTGCAACTGCGTTTCTTCATATTCAAACGAATCTCCGTTTTCCGTTACCGATTCGTCTTCAGAAGATGGTCTGTGGGAGAAGAAAAACCAAAGCACACCAATAATAATGATGATAAACAGAATTACGACGTATTTTGGCAAAGATTCCATTAATTTATTGGTAGAGGTAGTTTTTAATCTTTTCCGAGTTGGGCTTTGGGAGAATGATTGAGCCACTTCCTCTGTTTGCTGACTAGGAATTTCATGTTTATATTGTTCGAAAATTTCATCTGGATCTAATCCGACTGCTTCCGCATATTGCTTAATAAACGCACGAACATAAAAGGTACCAGGCATCATTGAATAATTTCCTTCTTCAATGCCAACTAAGTACCTCTTTTGAATCTTTGTAATCTCTTGCAAATCATCTAAACTATAGCCTTTAGATAATCTCGCTTCCTTTAGGCGGGTACCAAGTTCTGTCAACCATAACACCTACTTTATCTAATATTATTAAAAAGTAAAAAAATCATCATTCGCAAAAGTGTCATTTTTGCCAATTGCATCATACCCGATTTCTTCATCTGGATGATGACGCAATTCAATAATATAATCAAAATCTTCAATAGAATATTCAGATTGTTGAACAAAGATGTCAGGGTGTTCGATTACTTTCACGCTAGGCATTTTCATTACTTCACGAACCAGCCGCAAATGCTGTTCATCCGACGTCATTCTCGTCACAACACCATCGAGGATAAATATATTATTTGTATTAAATTCATCCCCTATGAGTTGTTTCCGAACAGTTTGTTTAATCATTGTAGAAGATAAAAAAATCCATTTTTTATTTGCGCAGACACTTGCTGCGACGATGGATTCTGTTTTTCCAACCCGAGGCATGCCGCGAATGCCGATTAACTTATGTCCATCGGTTTTGAATAGTTCAGCCATAAAGTCCACTAAGATTCCAAGTTCATCCCGCACAAAGCGAAACGTATTTTTTTCATCTGCATCCCTCTCTATATATTGGCCATGACGAACTGCTAAACGATCCCGGACTTTTGGCTCGCGAAATTTTGTTACACGTATATCATCAATCGTATTGACGATTGACTGAAACCGTTTAATAGATTCATCATTTTCGGCTTTTAACAACAAACCTCGACGTCCTTCGTCAACACCATTAATGGTAACAATATTGACTTTCAGCATGCCTAGCAATGAGGCAATATCACCTAATAAACCTGGACGATTTACTTGAATTTCATATTCAAAGTACCATTCACCCATACCCAACCGTCCCCTTATATTTAGAAACGAAAAAATTTCCCTTTGAGTTTCATCATAGCGGATTTTGTATGTATTGAAAAGTTTGCAATAGGACTAAATTGCGCCAAATTGGGACAAAATCATGCTCTATTTTACATTGAAAAATTCAAATATTCAATTTGAAGAATGAAGAAAAAGGAGGAAATTCCCCCTTTTTCTTTTTACAATAAAATTAGTTCACCTTTTTATCTTGGACTAATTTCATCACACAGCTGGCAATGGCTTGTTTTTCATTTTCATCAGCTACTGACCATAAGTCAGCAAGCACTCTCTCTTGTTCGTTTTTAGGGTCCACATTTTTTGCTAAATATTCGCCAATTTGAACAGCTGTTTTTTCAATGGTGTTGTTCGATAAACCCATGTTTTTCGCATTTTCTACTTGTTGTCCTAAGAATGATTTCCATTTTTCCCAGTTTTGCAATAGTTCCATATTTTGCTCTCCTCCTTTTCATCATTAGTATGGACAAGCAACGGGTTTTATATGTACCAACCGCCATTTAAACGAATAATTTGTCCAGTAACATAGTCTGCTTGGCCACTAATGTAAAAGGAGACGAAATTTGCTACTTCTTCCGGCTCTCCAGGACGATGAAGCGGAATTTCCTCATAGATTGCCTGTTTTTCATCTTCCCATAAATGTCGATTCATATCCGTATTAATGAATCCTGGTGCAATGGCATTAACTAAGATTCGCTGGTGTGCAGCTTCTTTTGCATAGGCTTTTACGAAAGCGTGCTGGGCGCCTTTTACAGTAGCATAAACCGTTTCATAGGCAGCTCCTGCTTCTCCCCAAATGGAGCCGATAAACAGTATATAACTAATGTTGTGTTGGCGAAGTTTTTTGGATAATAGCGCAACAAGGCGAATCGGATTTTGGACATGCTCCTTCCAAAGTCGATCCATCACAAAAGTTGGCGTATCTTCAAGCAAGCCATAATAGGCTGTTCCGCCAGCAAAAATCACTGCCTGTACAGAAAAAATTTGATTTGCCAATTGCTCTGCCCCGCCATCGACGGAAAAATCCGCTTGAACAGGAATAAACTCCGATTGGGGATAAAGGGCCGTCAACTCCTCCATTAACTGGTCGATTTTTTTTCGACCTTTAAAATAATGCAAATAAAGCGACCAGCCATCTTCAGCTAGACGCTTTACAATCGCACTGCCAATTGCACCGGATGCTCCGACCACTAGTGCAAATTTTTTCATTGTTGATTCCTACTTATCGGCAAAATTTTAAAAATCGTTTGCTGAGATTCCCCTTGAATAGATTTGAACGCTTCTTTTACGTCTTCCAATGTGATTTTTTCAACCACCGGAACTACATCAAATAAATTCATATCATTAAATTTATATCTTGTAAATTGATTCGCAATATATTCTAAAGAATTCAGCGCTCTTAAGAAAAATCCAATCTTTTTACGCTTTATGCGCTCAATGGAATCTGCATCAAAAATCTCCTCTGCGTTGTTGACAACATGCAGAATTTTTTTAACAAGGGCATCAGGGTCTTGAGTATCTGAACCGATAAGGGCGAAACCAAAACCTTTCTCCAGCGTGAAATCATAGGCAAAGGATTCGTCAATGAGCCCGTTTTCATATACATCTGTGTAGAATTCAGAAGCTCTGCCGAATAAAGATTCTAAACCGATTTGGATGGCAAGTTCATTTTTGAGCATGTCTTCGCCGCTTAAATTCGTTTCTTTCGCTTTCAATCCTACATATACTTTTGGCTGTTGGACATCCATTTGGATTTCCCGTTCTTTGATTGCAACCTCGAGCGGCTCTTCGTCAAAGTACCGTTTGATTTCAGGCGCTTCTTTGAAAGATTTTTTGTTCTGATTTTCTTCAATAAAGTTCATCATCTCAATCGGGTCCACATTGCCAACGATAAATAAAAGCATATTGGAAGGATGATAGAACGTATTGTAGCATGTGTATAAATTTTCAGCGGTAATTTGGTCAATCGATTCAATCGTTCCAGCGATATCGATTTTTACCGGATGGTTGTGATACATATTTTCTATTGTTCCAAAATAAAGGCGCCAATCCGGCTGGTCGTCATACATCGTAATCTCTTGACCGATGATTCCCTTTTCTTTTTCTACTGTCTTTTCGGTAAAATACGGTTCCTGCACAAAATCCAGGAGCGTTTCCGTATTTTCAAAAATATGATCGGTTGCAGAGAATAAATAAGCAGTTCTTGTAAAGGATGTAAAAGCGTTGGCGGAGGCTCCTCTTTCACTGAACTTTTGGAATACGTCGCCTTGCTCTTTTTCAAACATTTTATGTTCAAGGAAGTGGGCGATGCCATCTGGAACCGTAATAGGCTCATCCTCACCAATCGGCGTAAAAGTGCGGTCAATGGAACCATATTTTGTCGTAAAAGTCACGAAAGTTTTCGAGAATCCTTTTTTCGGCAAAATATAGACTTCAAGACCATTGGCAAGCTTTTTATAATATAGAGTTTCATCTAACTGTTGAAATTCAATAGTTTCCATTATTCTGCCTCCTTTCCGCAGAGGAAGTAAGTCGCTTCATGCTGCAGTTGTGACGCCATTTGCTTTAGATCTTCCTTTGTCACTTTATTCCAACGTTCCTTCCATAATTCCACGGAAAATTCTTCGTCTAAATCTTTATACTGGTCGTAAATATCAATCTGTCCTCTTGGCAAGTCCAACGCTTCCCGCAATTGGTTGATGAGCATGGCTCTTGTTTGATTTAATTCCAGGTCAGAAATATTGCCTTTTTTCATTTCTTCCAATTGTTCAAAGATGATTTCTATGGCCTTTTTCTCGTTTTTCGGCTCAATTCCTGATACGACATAAAGAAGGCCGTAATGAGGGGAATAGGAGCTGGAAACATAATAACATAAACTTTCTCGCTCACGCACATTCATAAATAATTTGGAATGGGCATATCCTCCAAAAACACCGTTGAAAATTTGCATTTTTGGAAAGTCTGGATCTCCAAATTTTACTGGTGTGCTGAAGCCCATATGCAGCTTCCCTTGCTTCATATCTTGATATTCTTTTGCATATTCCTGTTCCGGTTTTGAATGTTCATTGATTATCGGCTTTTGTGGAGTACGATCTTTAAAAGCAAAAGCCTTTTTCATTTTTTCCTTCATTTCTTCCACATCGATATCCCCTGCAACATAAATATCGATCTTATCGTTATGAATCATGGAATGATAGGCCGCCGTCAAGGACTCAGGCGTCACTTCCTTCACCGTTTCAATCGTGCCGCTTGCCGGAATGGATGCAGGGTGGTTCGGCCGCAAAATTTGCGTTAAACGCTGCTGGGCATAGCGAGTTTTGTCATCAAACACTGATTCAATGCGTTGAATGATGATTTGTTTCTCCCTTTCTACAATCGAAGGAATAAATTTTCCGTTTTCCAAATTTGGCTGGAAAATGACCGTTTGCAATAAGTCAATCACATCGTTTAAAACAGGCTGATTGGATAAATATTGGTCATTCACCGTTTCAACATTTAACATAACCGTATGTTCTCCGCCACGTTTTGACACGTCAAAATACAGCATCGTACCATATAAATCGTCTAAATAACTGCGAAATTTTGCCGACTTTTTAAATTTCGCATTGCTGTGCTGAAGAACATTGGAAAGCACAGCCCGCTCTGCTGCAACTTTTGTCGTTAATGGCGTTCTCCATTTAAAAGAGAAATTCACTGTTTTAAATTGTGTCGTTTTTCTTATATGCAGCGAAACACCTTCCGCTAATTTCGTCGTTTCAAACAAAAAAATTCCTCCTGACTTTCCAATATTATGCATATCCTCATAAATAATTTTCTCAAGTGACCATCAGATTATTCAAAAATCTACGAAGAATCGCTATTACTACTATACATGGAATAAATTAGTTTATGTACAACATTTTTATTTTAATAGAAAATTTTCCATTTAGCATTCAAAAGGGCTCACAACTTGAGTGTAGCCAAACTTTGGCTAAAGTTTTTATGACTGGTTGAATCTGTTCAATGGGGATGGCCCCAAATCCAATCATCACTAAGTTATGGGGGATAATGGTTTGATAACATTTTGAAACCGGATCAATAGCAATCCCCATTTCCAATGCAAGTTCAACCGCCCGCTTTTCCTCAAGCCACTCCGGTAATTGAATAATAACATGCAGCCCCGCGGTATCACCAAAAATATTAAACTCAGCCGGCAAATAAGTTTGCAATGCTTCCAATAATGTTTTTCTTTTTTTGCGGTACAATGTACGCATTTTTTCAATATGCTTTGCATAATAGCCAGAATGCATAAACTCAGCTACCACCAGCTGGTCGATTCTTGAAACAGTCGGCTTTTGATGTTGATAAAAATGCCGGAATTCAGCTGCCAGCGATTTTGGCAGCACCATATAACTCATGCGAATAGATGGAATGAGCGTTTTAGAAAAGGTGCCAAATTGACACTGTGGCTTGTCTAAAAAGTCCATAAAAACAGAGCGAATGGAGAAAACAATGAGTTTTTCCATTCGCTCTGTTTCCTTATTTTTGAAATTGGTTTGGGAATTTGCGGCCCATTTCAGTATGTTGTGGGCCATTGCCACAATCCCGAATTCTGTTCGGACTTTATGAAGCCCCCGTAACAGAAATCGAGTGAAACGCAAATTGCCCTTGATGTTCCCGAACACACTTTCGACATCCACTTTACGCTTCGCATAAA